>NZ_JAUBQB010000089.1:0-26163 GCF_036701035.1 Microcoleus sp. Pol7_B2
TAATCAGTGGTTTGACTCATTTCTATTGGTGGCCGGAGGCAAAAGTTTAATCATGGTTAATCGACCGGACATAATATGATAGTATGCGGGATTTTGAATCGTGCTGTTAGCCTCCGGTTTGGATAGCGCTTACTGCTGTTGTATCAATTTTTTGGGTCGATATTGTCCTGTGTGCTAACTTGGTCGCCTTTAACATTGACGGTTCCAGGGTTGAGATTCCCAACGTTCCTATTAATAGTTAGCCCAGCCGAATCTTTGGCCTTGGTTGCTTCCGGTGGGGACAACTCACGTACCCGGTAGTTGTAGTATTTGCAGGCGGCTTGGAGGACGAGGATGAGGCGGTGAAATTCTTTGCCGGATTCGGAGGGGATTAAGGTAAGGAGGTGGGGGAGATGGGGGGCGACTTTCTCTGCGTCCTGCTTAGCAATATTGCCTAAGGCATATGCCGCGATCCAACGCACATCAGAGTCTGAATCTTTCACGAGTTTAAGTAATCCCTGAATCGCCCGATCGTCACCGATATTGCCTAAGGCATCTGCCGCGCTCCAACGCACATAAGACTCTGAATCTTCAACGAGTTTAAGTAATCCCGGAATCGCGCGATCGTCACCGATATTGCCTAAGGCATCTGCCGCGAGCCAACGCACATAAGACTCTGAATCTTCAACGAGTTTAAGTAATACCCCAATCGCCCGATCGCCACCGATTTTCTCTAAGGCATATGCCGCGCTACCACGCACATCAGACTCTGAATCTTCAACGAGTTTAAGTAATACCCCAATCGCCCGATCGCCACCGATTTTGCCTAAGGCATCTGCCGCCATCCTACGCACATCAGACTCTGAATCTTCAACGAGTTTAAGTAATCCCGGAATTGCCCGATCGCCACCGATTTTGCCTAAGGCATCTGCCGCCATCCTACGCACATCAGACTCTGAATCTTCAACGAGTTTAAGTAATCCCGGAATTGCCCGATCGCCACCGATTTTGCCTGAGGCATCTGCCGCCCTCCTACGCACATAAGAGTCTGAATCTTCAACAAGTTTAAGTAATCCCGGAATTGCCCGACCGTCACCGATATTGCCTAAGGCATCTGCCGCGCTCCAACGCACATAAGACTCTGAATCTTCAACGAGTTTAAGTAATCCCCCAATCGCCTGAGCGTCACCGATATTGCCTAAGGCATCTGCCGCCCTCCTACGTACATCAGACTCTGAATCTTCAACGAGTTTAAGTAATCCCTCAATCGCCTGAGCGCCACCGATTTTGCCTAAGGCATCTGCCGCCATCCTACACACATAAGAGTCTGAATGTTCAAGGAGTTTAAGCAATCCCCCAATCGCCTGAGCGTCACCGCTTTTGCCTAAGGCATATACCGCGCTACAACACACATAATGGTGTGAATCTTCAACGAGTTTAAGTAATCCCCCAATCGCCTGCTCGTCACCGATATTGCCTAAGGCATCTGCCGCCATCCTACGCACGTAAGGGTGTGAATGTTCAACGAGTTTAAGTAATTCCCCAATCGCCTGAGCGTCACCGATTTTACCTAAGGCATCTGCCGCCCTCCTACGCACATCAGAGTCTGAATGTTCAAGGAGTTTAAGTAATTCCCCAATCGCCTGAGCGTCACCGATATTGCCTAAGGCATCTGCCGCGCTCCTGCGCACATCAGGGTGTGAATCTTCAAGGAGTTTAAGTAATCTCGGAATCGCCTGCTCGTCACCGATATTGCCTGAGGCATCTGCCGCGCTCCTACGCACATCAGGGTGTGAATCTTCAAGGAGTTTAAGTAATCTCGGAATCGCCTGCTCGTCACCGATATTGCCTAAGGCATCTGCGGCCATCCTGCGCACATCAGGATGTGAATCTTCAAGGAGTTTAAGTAATCTCGGAATCGCCTGCTCGTCACCGATATTGCCTAAGGCATTTGCCGCCATCCTACGTACATCAGAGTCTGAATCTTCAAGGAGTTTAAGTAATCTCGGAATCGCCTCATCCGATCGCGCTTCCGCCAAAAGCTCAACCTTTAACCACCCCGGCACATCCAACCCATCCACCAACCCAACCGTGCGCTGCTGAAACTCCCGCTGCACCTCCCCCGTGAGCCGCGCCCCCAACCTCAAATCCACATCCAAGGCCAGCCGCACCACCCGCACCGCCTGCACCTCATCCCCCAACAACGACAGCATGAACGCCAGAGGCTCCGTCCATTTAAAATAATTCAAATAGAAATGCTGCAACCGTTCATCATCGATCGCATCAATATGCCTTTCAACCAACAGTTTCAGCAACGCCCGCCCCGCATAATACTCCTGAAATAATTGGTGATGAAACTCAATTTCCTCCGGCTCTGCAGCCTCCTGCAACAGATAATGTTTCAGCAAATCTTCTAGCCATTCCTTCGCCTTCTTTAGGGGTTCCTGTTCCTTCTTATCGCGCAACCAGCCCTCCAAAATCCCCTCAGCCCGATCGCGAGAAATCGCCACCCAGCCCTCCGCAGGCTGCTGCGAGTCGCCCTGCAACATCGCAAAAGCCAACTGCTGCAAAAGATCCGACTTGAACCGCCGAAAATCCTCCGAAACCAAGGGAACATCCTTAAACTTGTCATATCGGTGATCGAACTCCCGAAACAACTCGCCCTTACTCTGGGGAATTTTCTGGGTAGGTTCAAATATTTCACACAGCATCCACAACAACAACGGCGTTTCCGCCACCTCTCGCAGGCGATCGCGCAATTGTTCCAGCAGCAAATCCCCATGTTGTGGCAAATGCTTGTGTACAAAATCCCGCATCTGCGGTTGCGTCAGCGCACACATCTCCAGCTTTTTCTCAATACCCAAAAACCCACCCAGCGCCAAATCCCGCGTCGTGAAAATCATCCGCGTATCGGAATTTTCCTCGCGGAATAGCTGCAACTCCTGCAGCCGTTTTTGCGATGGCATCTCATTCACGCCATCCAGCAACAGCAGCAACTTGCCATCCAGCAGCAAATCATCCACATCTTCGGGGCTAACTCTGAGCTTTGCTTGTCGAAATCCGGCACAGATTGCTTCTACGATCGAGCGATCGCTCCTCAACTGCACCAACACCGGAATCTGTCGATCGCCCTCATTGAGCGCTTCTAGTGCCAATTCCCACCGAAAACGCTGCAAAACCGTCGATTTTCCCGAACCGGGCTTGCCCACTAGCAGCACATTTCCCTGCTGCACGTACTTGCGGATTCCCGCCAGCACTTCCAGCCGCTCGATTTTCGTTTCTGGTTTATTTTCTGCGGATGGAGGTTGCGATGAATCCTCCGGTGGAATTTCCAGCCGCACCTCCACCTGTAAATCCGTCAGCGTGTAGAGATGCTGTTGTTTTTTATAAGACTCAACCAGGAATTGCAGATATTTAGGAAAATCAACTGGTGTCGCCATTTGATTATAGATTTTAGAATATGGATTTATTATAGATTTTTTCTAGATACGCGATCGGCGCTGAAAATTCCGGGAAAAAGTAGCATCAATATTCTGTGTGAGTAACCATCATCTCGCTCCCCCCTAACCCCGCAAAACACAAGGGGGGGACAAGAGCATTCATTCAAAGTCACCCTTATTAAGGGGGATACGAGGGGGATCGAAACTTCGATAAAAGCGAGATATTATTATCAATATCAGAATAACCAGCAATCAAAATAACCAGCGGGCGGCGAGTCGTCATGAAAAATTTGAGCTTTGTCTAAAGTAGGTACAGCCTCCGCCAATTCTCTACCTACTTTTACCTCAAGCGCCCTGTCTGTTAATGGAAAGGAAAATTGATGGCTATCTTGCAAATATTTTGCCTTAGCAACAATCTCATCTTTCTCCAAAATCGGGCTGTTGCTACCAATCATAATGCTATTACTTTCCTGGCAAACACACAGGCACACCTGAGAAAACACACTTTGAAAAGTTGTGATTTTTTCGGCATAAAACTCATCTCTGTGCAGCAGATTTGCTAGTACAACTCCCTCGCTTGACAAGTGTTTTTCGCAGATTTTATAAAATTCTTTGGTAGATAGGCGGTGCGGAAAGTAGCCGTTGCCAAAAGCTACGTCGATCATGATGATATCGTACTGAGTATCTGATTTTTGCTGCTCTAAATACTCTCGGCCGTCTTGAATTGTTACCGTCAGCCGATCGTCAAATTTCACCCCAAAACACTTTTTAGCTGCTTCGATCGCGATCGGATCGACCTCCGCACATTCTATAATAGTGTCCGGCAAATAGTGGTGCAAAACTAAGGGAACTCTGCCGCCGCCAAATCCAGCTATGTAGATTCTTTGAGGTTGGCTTTGCCACACTAAACCCAACATCATCGCCTGAGTATATTCAGACACTAAATGTAAAGGATTGTTGAGATCGAAAATAGATTGCAGTAAATCTGTTTGCCGATTTACTTTTTCTACTAAAGATAGCTTAATGTGCGATCGATCTTTTGTGACTGCAACATAGTGAACACCAGACTCTTTGCAAAAAATAAGTTTATCTGGCTGTTGCTGCAGCCAAGCCAGTCGCTGTCCAATAGCGGATAAATTGATAGATTGCCAAGTTTTGTGTTCATCAATCATCTGATTTTAAATTTTATTTAAAGTCGATATTCTCTAAGAATATACCCTCATCAACCTGGTTTCTAGCAAAATGGCTGAGTCGCCCGATATCTGCGAAGAAACCGGGTTTCTAGTCAAGGCTGGGGCAAGTCATGTTCTCATTTTCCAGCAGCGCAAAGAACGAGAAGACAACAGAAATTCACCCGATTACAGCCGCTTGTACGCCACCAATTCCAAACCTGAAACCGAAAGTTCCACTTTTTCCCAATCTTGCTTGTCACCTTCCAACTTTTCAAAGGCTGCTGAGGTAAGCAAAATCTCTCCCCGTTCCGCCAAATCCTCTCCCAGCTTAGATGCCAGATTAAATTCTGATCCGTACATATCTTCTCCTTCCAGCATCAAAACATCGCCACAGCCAATACCAATGCAGAGGTAAATATCCATATCCGGCGGCAGTGTCGTGTTGACAGCCCCCGTTTGTTTCAAAGAGTCGATCGCAGCTTCCACCGCTGATTTTACATCAGTAAAAACTGCAAAAATATTGTCTGCTTCCTCCTTAACTACAGTGCCACCGTATTCTGAAATTATCGGTTTGACAATTCCGTGCATCCGGTGAATCATTGCCAAAAAATGAATAATTCCGTGGCGGACTGTCGTGCGCGAAAATCCCGACATATCCATTACTAAAATTGCGTAGTTTTTGCGGAAAGTTGAATTAATTTTTTCATCAATTTCAGCCATCCTTTCAGGATATTCGTTTCTTTCTTGCAGCAACGTTTCCAAGTAAGCACGGTTATTTGTTTTCATTTGAGTTTAATTAAATTCCCAATCGCGACACAGTTCTTGAGGGCGGCCAGCAGGATGCACTGCACAAGTGATACCATCCCTGCCGTAATAATAATCGCACACTTTGCAGGGTTTAGTTTGCTCTAATTTTTTCATCAAAATTGCCCGGATTGTCTGGACTCGGTTGCGATACTTGTTTGCATTCGAGTGACTCGGTTCAATTGCCAAAGCTTGCTCGAAAGCTGCTAAGCTGGACTCGTACAATTTAATAATTTGGGAACTGTATTTTGTCCAAGCATCGGCATGGCTTTGATACAGTTCGACTGTACTTAAGTTTAAAATTCCGTATTCTGTCCAAGCGTCGGCTGAAGCTCGATCGAACTTAATATTGGCATTGAGCAAAACTTTTTTGATCGTTGCCAAAAGTTCCCTCGGCTGCCAAGGTTTGCTAACATAAGCCTCGGCGCGATCGCCCTGGAACCGGGAAAATAAAGCTAACTGCTGTCCCTTGCCTGTTAAAAATACCACCGGTATGTTCCGAGTTTCGGGATTAGCTTTAATTAAACGACAAACCCCGTAGCCGTCCAGACGAGGCATTATGACATCTAATAATACTAAATCGGGGCAATTTTTCTCAACTTTAGCCAGCGCTTCCACACCGTCTGATGCCTGAATTACATTCAATCCGCTGCATCTCAACTGATGTGAAATGCACTCCCGCTGGCTGCGGGAATCTTCCACCACTAAAACTGTACTCATCACTCCCCACCTGGTTTTTGAGGTAAACTTGTTCGCTGCTTCGAGTCACCCTTGCTGACATCAGTTTACCCGCCTGGGATGAATTTATTATCACTGGCGAGCTAAACTTACTCAAATTGCAACAAATCTTAAACTGGCGAGCGAAGGTGATACTTATCAAAAAATGCTGGTTGCTAATACCCTGATAATTGTTGAAGGTTTAGGCGGTAAATATTCGGCTTTTAAGCCTTAATAACGGCAAATCGTACTGATATCGGACGAAAACCTTGTTGAATTGCAACAGATAATCGGCTACTGTATACGTTGAAGTTCTTAAGGACGACAAATGAATCGATTGCTCCTCACTTTATTGGTAAGTCCGACGCTGTTTGGATCTGTGATGTCTTTGAGCGCGATCGCAAATCCCGCTCCAATTGGCGAAACACCAAGCCAATCGGCTGATTCGCCTCAATGCGTGCGATCGCCCCACACTCAGCGTCTGACTTGCGTGCGCCTCCCCGCCAAAGCTGCTGCTGCTAATTCTAAAGTAAAAATCAGTTGGCAGCGGCCGGGTGACGAACAAGTGGCAATGCTGGATTTTACGGAAGAAGAAAGTGATGCGGCGGCGGCGCTGTTTGGCTGCGACTGCCAGGCGTGTATCAACTCGCTGCGGCAGTTGCGCGGTTTGCCACCTCTGGATCTAGCTTCTTGAGGGTTATCCGACAGCATAGGAAGTCAGGGTTAAAAACCAGGTTTCCGATCGCTGCGCGCTTTTGAGTGCTTTTAGCTTTCTCACATTTAGAGAAATTGTAGTCAATTTGTTGCAGGATTTCTAGAGTTTTTTTATCTCTCAAAATCGGGTCTCTACTTTTTAGCGAGAACTTGTTTAAGTTGAGTAGTTGCTTGCTCAATTTTTTCGATACTACCTGGGTTGACCAATCCATAATAGTCAAAAACGTAAACTTGATTATTTTTGGTGGCTGTTAGTTGATTCCAAAATGAATCAGATTTAAATTGGTCTAAAATTCCTTCTCCCCGATCGACTACAATTATAACTTCAGGATTAGCCTCTAAAACCTTTTCCGCTGAAAGCGTCACGTAGCCTCGCACGGGGCTATCTCCTTGCAATTGGGCTGCGACATTTTTCACGTTAAACTTACCCAGCAAATCTCCAGCCCAACTGCTTTGATTGGGCGATAAAATCGGTTGTCTGCTTACCAAAACTAAAGTGGCGGGGTTTTGATTTGGGATGTCTGCTAAAAATGTTTGGTAGCGTTTTAACAGAGGTTCGGGATTCGTATTGAGGGATTTAGCTAAAGTGGTTGTTAACTCTTCTAGCGATTTCCAGCTATCAACTTGAGTTAGTAAAGTTTTAATTCCAAGCTGCTGCAATTTTTGCATTGTTTGGTCGTGAAATCCCGACGCACCTACGACCAAATCCGGTTTCAATGCGATGATTTTTTCCAAATTAGGAGGGGTGCGTTCAGCAGTGACTGCGGTAATCCCTGTAAATTTGGGGTTGCTGCTGACTAATGCGCTGCCGGGAATTCCTACAAGTTTGCTTGGGTCGAGTTGATGGATAATATCGGCGGTTAAAGGTGTTAAAGCTACAACTTTTTGTGCTGATTCGCTGTTAGTTGTTTGTGGTTGATTTGCTGGTGAACCAGCAGGAGTTGATTGCTGAATTTGGGGTGAAGTGGCGGCGGAGCAAGCGGTAAATGCTAAACTCAGCAACAGGATAGCGGTACGATAAAAAAAAGTTTTGTACATAGTTTAGGCGGGAGTTACAGCTAGTTTAGACCAGGTTGAGACAGAATTGACGGGAAGTGCGATCGCACTCAAAAATGATTGTTGACGGTTGACTGTTGACGGTTGACTGTTTGGATATTTGAACAATACCGATGCAACCGGAAACGATCAGACGGGAAGTTCGCTCGCACTTTAGCGCTTAATGATTTAAATATCAATAGTTTACGGGATATTTTGTATAAAAAACCGCATTTATTGCCTGAATTCGGATTTTTTAAGTATATCTTAACTTTTATTGGAGCCTTTGGAACCACTACTAGGCAATAGTTTAAAGCCTGTGGCACTCAGATAGAACAGCGGATTGTGCCAATAAGTTAATAGAAATAATTATGAATAAATAGAACACTTTGTGGGAGTGGAAGTTTATAGTTAGCATAAATTTATTAAGTGTGAAGAGTAGGAGCGACCGCACAAATCTGCAAGCCTACAGAAGTTTCTAAAATGATAGCTTCTACGCCAAAAGTTTTAGCTAAATTATCAGGAGTTAAAACTTGTGCGGGAGTTCCTACACAAAAAAGCTCTCCTTTATTTAACATAGCAATCCGCGAACAGTACCTAGCAGCTAAATTAATTTCATGCAGCACCGTAATAATCGTCAATTTGTGTTTTTCATTGAGTTGATTAAGCAGTTCTAACAATTGCAATTGATAGCAAATGTCTAAATAAGTCGTAGGTTCATCTAACAGCAAAACTTGCGGATTTTGAGCCAAAGCTAAGGCGAGGAAAGCGCGCTGGCGTTCGCCTCCTGAGAGTTGTTCGACGGGGCGATCGCGAAATTCCTCAATCCCAGTTTGACTGATAGCAACTTCCACCTTTTCTGCATCTTCCTTGCTCAATTCCCACTGCCACCAACCCTGATGAGGAGAACGCCCCAAACTAACTAATTGCCTTACCGTCAAACCTTCCGGTACTGTTTGCTGCTGCGGCAAAATCGCTAATTTTTGAGCGACAACAGCCGCAGGTTGAGTATGAATTGCTTTGCCATCAAGCAACACACTTCCTTGCTGCGGAGTTAGGATGCGGCTAACTAACTTCAAAAAAGTAGACTTACCAGAACCGTTGGCACCGATGAGACTCAACCACTCACCTGGTTGCAAAGATAAAGTGATGTTGTGGGCGATCGCAACTTCGCCGTAACCACCAGTTAAATTTTGAATTTCTAAAGACATTATATTTTGTTATTGGTTATTGATTATTGGTAATGGGTAATCGGTAATTAATTTTGCGTCTTCCTTCTTCCCTCTTCCTTCTTCCTTCTTCCCTCTTCCTTCTTCCTTCCTACTGACTAGAACGCCGATAAAGCAGCCAGACAAACAGGGGAGAACCCAACAAAGCCGTCACCGTACCCACAGGCAATTCTACGGCACCCAAACGAGCCAAAAAATCAGCAAAAGTCAACACCCAAGCACCGCCGATCGCACTCAGCGGCAACACAAACCGATAATCATTACCAACCAACAAACGCACCCCGTGAGGCACAACCAATCCCACAAAACCAATCAATCCGCCGATGCTGACAGCACTCGCAGCTAGCAAAGTAGCAACACCCCCAATCAACAAGCGCGATCGCACCAGCGAAACCCCCAAACCAACAGCTAAATCGTCGCCCAAAGCCAGCAAATTTATCGATCGCCCTAAAAAACATCCTAACAGCAAAGCACCCAAAATATAAGGCGTAGCCACCTGCAAATCCGACCAACCGCGACCGTTCAAACTACCGATAAACCAATTCAAAGCAGCTTGCAAACGGCTGTCTTCAGCTAACAGCAACAGTGTAGTTTGTATTGCCCCAAACAGAGAACTCACAGCCACACCAGCTAAAACCAAACGTTCCACAGAAATCCCCGTTTTAGTTTTTCCCAAAAAGTAGACCAGCATTGAAGTTAAAATAGCACCTATCCAAGCCGCCAAAGGCACCCAAGTTTGAAATATTCCCAAAGTCAGCAGGGTAATCGCAACCAACCCCGCACCCGCCGAAATTCCTAATACAAAAGGATCGGCTAAACCGTTGCGGAGCAAACCTTGTAGCAACGCCCCCGACATTCCTAAAGCCGCACCAACCGTCAGCGCTGCCGCCACTCTGGGCAAACGCAATTCCCAGAAAATAGTTTGATTGACAGCATCACCTCGGTGCAGAAATGCTTGCCACAATTGATCGGCACTCATCGGCACCGCACCAAAAGAAAGCGAAAGGGCGATGGTTAATAGCAAACCCAATCCTAAGAAGGCAACGGCCTGAAAAACTCGATATTCTAGCCAGATTTTTTGCAGATTCACTACATTACACCACAATCTTGATTAACAGCACTAAATACCATATTTCCTCTGTTTTGAATGCTCGAACTCGTTAACTACAATAACAATAACCGATTCACCTGAAGACGGCTTTAGTGGGAGCAGATGAGCAGGCGATCGCACCCGCCGCCAAAATTAAATGTATAATATTAACGAAGTAAACCGCTACCAGTGAATCATGTCCGCAAACACCGCGCTACCCCCAGCCCTAGCTAAAATCGTTCAGCGCTTTCAGCGACATTCCGATCCAAAACAGCGCTACGAACAACTGCTGTGGTATGCCAAAAGACTCCCAGCATTTCCCGAAAGCGACAAACTGCCGGAAAACAAAGTTTCTGGATGCGCGTCGCAAGTTTATGTTACTGCAAATTTGGCAGACGGAAAAGTTTTGTATCAAGGCGATTCAGACGCTCAGTTAGTCAAAGGATTAGTTGGCTTGCTGGTGGAAGGTTTGAGCGGATTAACGCCTGCTGAAATTGTCACCATTACCCCAGATTTTATTCAAGACACGGGATTGAACGTGAGTCTGACACCTTCCCGCGCTAACGGATTTTACAACATCTTTCAAATGATGAAAAATAAGGCACTTGCTTGTGAATTGACCAAGCAAGCCGAAGCAAATTAAAAGAATAAACAGCCATGACTCAAACTACAAATTTAACAAAATCAGGTTCTGGCAACTATCCCGCCGCAGTTCAAGAATATATCTGGAATTGGGAAAAAACGCCAATCAAAGTTATTTACGAAACCAGAGGAGAGGGAAATCCTGTATTGCTGCTGCCGGCTTTCAGTACGGTTTCGACGCGAGAAGAAATGCGTCCTTTAGCAGAATTATTAGCTCCTAAGTTTCAAGTTGTGAGCTTAGATTGGCCGGGTTTTGGCGAATCGGATCGGCGGCGAACCGACTACCAACCGCAATTCTACCATCAATTTCTCAAGGATTTTGTTGAGGCAATTTTTAATATTCCGGTTGCTGTAGTTGCTGCTGGTCACGCTGCGGGTTATGCGATGCAGTTAGCGCAATCACAGCCGAATGTTTTGTCAAAGATTGTGTTAGCTGCACCGACTTGGCGCGGGCCTTTACCGACGATGAGCAAACAGCAAAGCGGATGGCACGGAATCGTAAGAGAATTAGTACGATCGCCCTTACTGGGACAATTCCTATACAAACTCAACACTGCACCGTCATTCCTCAGTTTGATGTACCGCCGCCACGTCTATGTTGATGCAGCTAAAGTCACGCCCGATTTCATCCAAAATAAGTGGAAAATTACGCAAAAACCCGGTGCTCGCTACGGTCCCGCTGCCTTTGTGACTGGTGGTTTAGATCCCGCTAAAGTGCGATCGGAATTTACAGATAAATTTCAACAATTAGCCGTGCCGGTGATGGTTGTAATTGCTGAAAATGCGCCGCCAAAATCAAAGGCTGAAATGGAAGCATTAACAGAATTACCGGGTGTTGAATCGCGAGTTATTCCTGGTTCTTTGGGTATGCACGAAGAGAATGCAGAAGCGTTAGCAAATGCGGTTAAATCTTTTATTTGAGAGAATTAAGAGAGAATGAACCGCAGAGGGCGCAGAGAGCACAGAGGGGAAAAGGGAAGAGGGGATGAATGCAAGCTGTTTTTTTTACGTTAGTTTGGATGGTTTGCTATTGGTTTTGTCTGCCAGTTTATGCTGTCGGAGATTCGCCGATGGTCAATTTGCCAAAGAGTACGATCGAAGGTGCGATCGACTTTCACATTCATTCTTCTCCTGATGTGATTCCTCGCAGGTTGGATGATTTTGAGGTAGCGAAATTAGCTGCTAGTGCGAAGATGAAAGCTGTTGTATTGAAAAATCACTTTGCGAGTACAGCAGCGCGGGCAGTTTTGGTGAATAAAATAGTACCAGAAATCAAAGTTTTCGGGGGAGTTGTTCTCAATAAGTCGGTAGGGGGAATTAATCCCGAGGCTGTAGATGCAATGCACCGCATCGGTGGCAAATACGGTAAAATAGTGTGGTTGCCAACGGTTGATGCTGAGCATCACTTGCAGGTTTTTCACAAGTCGGGAATTGGGATTAAAGTTGCGGAAAATGGCAAGGTTTTACCGGAAACAGCAGCGGTGTTGAAGATGGTAGCCAAAGAGAATTTGATCTTGGAAACCGGTCATATTTCCTCAGAAGAAGTGATGGTGGTTGTCGGTGAAGCCAACCTGCTCAACATTAAAAATATCCTGATTACCCACGCAATGGCGGATGTACCCGGCTTGTCTCTAGAAAATATGCAAACAGCCGCCGCAGCCGGAGCTTTCTTAGAACTCGCATTTGTGAACGATTTGATGGGAGAAAATGCCGCTGATGAGGCACACAAAAACTGGCATCAAGTTTCTATTACTAAGATGGCAGCAGCGATTAAACTAATCGGAGCAGAGCATTTTGTTATGAGTACGGATTTGGGAAGAGAACCAGATCCTTTGCCGGCGGAAGGTTACAAATTATTTGTGGAAAAATTGATAAATGAAGGCATTTCTCCGCACGAAATTGATTTAATGACGAAACACAATCCAGCTCGATTGTTAGGCATTTAGAATTGGTAATTGGGTATTGGCAATCGGGGATTGGGAACCGCTAATTGGGAATTCTCTTCCTTCTTCCCTCTTCCTTCTTCTTTCTTCTATTCTTGATTGCCTTTGCCCTTCAAGTATCCGTTATCTGCAATGCGCCAAGCACCCCCAGCATTGCCCGTTAAATCGCAATCTTCCACGGTAGCAATGCTATCTCTGTAAACCGCGATCGCCTCACCTTCATTACCATTAATCCGACACCGGCGCACGAGCAATTTTCCTCCCAATCCGACACCTATTCCCAAACTGCCGTTGTCAAAAATACTGCAATCTTCCACCGTTGCTTTCCCATTATCCGATATAAAAATTCCGTTCCATACCCCATTATGAATTTGACTGCGGCGGAGGATAGAATTTGTATCAGGGCCGCAAATTCCCACCACAGAATAGTCTGCAGAAGTGATATCGCTGTCTTCTATGATTAACTCGCCTTTGCGAATATCTACAGCGTAATATTTCCCAGTGGCCCTCAGCGTTAAACCCCGCACTAAAGCAGTATCAGTTGCCATTTTTATGCAGTTTGAGTTGATACTTTCAACCACAATGCTATCGACCTCTCCGCTGCCGATAATTTCTACCGATTGGTCGAGAATTAAACTTTCACGATAAACGCCTGGATGCACGTCAATGCGCGTGCCGGCTGCTGCATTTTTCAGCGCTTCGCTAATAGTAGTATAATCGCCTTGACCCTGCTGAGAAACAACAAATCCTTGACTCTTCCCAACTTTGGTATCTGAAGTAGATGCTTCAATTTGCTCTGATTCCGAGTCAAAATGCTCAGATTGTAGATCGCCCGCTTCGGAAAGTTGCGGTGTTAGCTGCAAGCGTTCTTCATAAACTGTCTCTAGTTGGTGTTCTAACTCGGATACTTGAGATTGAAGTTGAGCTTGATTCTGGTTGGCTGTCTCGATTTGACTTTGGAATTCCGACAGTTGAGAATAAAGGTGCGATCGTTCTCTGTTAGCAGTTTCTAGCTGAGATGCCAATTCATCGCGACTTTGACGCACACTTTCTAACTGACTTTCTAAGTCGGATACTTGAGATTGAAGTTGAGTTTGATTTTGATTAGCTGTTTCGATTTGACTTTGCAATTCCGAGAGTTGAGAAGTGAGCTGAGATTCCAATTCAGAGCGAGCTTGACGCACACTCTCTAGCTGAGCTTCTAAATCAGATACTTGAGATTGAAGTTGAGCTTGATTCTGATTTGCTGTGTCGATTTGACTTTGGAATTCCGAGATTTGAGAAGTGTGCTGAAATTCCAATTCAGAGCGAGTTTGACGCACGCTCTCTAACTGATGTTCTAAGTCCGATACTTGAGATTGAAGTTGAGTTTGATTCTGATTGGCTGTCTCGGCTTGATTTTGAATTTCCGAGAGTTGAGAATAAAGTTGGGAGCGTTCCGTGTTAGCTGTTTCTAGCTGAACTTCTAATTCAGAGCGAGTTTGACGCAGGCTATTTAGCTGATTTTCTAAGTCCGATACTTGAGATTGAAGTTGAGTTTGATTCTGATTAGCCGTCTCGATTTGACTTTGGAACTGCGAGATTTGAGAAGTGAGCTGAGATTCCAATTCAAAGCGACTCTGACGCACACTTTCTAACTGTTGTTCTAAGTCCGATACTTGAGATTGAAGTTGAGTTTGATTCTGGTTTGCTGTCTCGGTTTGACTTTGGAATTCCGAAATTTGAGAAGTGAGTTGAGATTCCAATTCAGAGCGATTCTGACGCACACTTTCTAATTGGGGTTCTAACTCCAAAATTTGAGATTGAAGTTGATTTTGATTCTGGTGGGCTGTCTCGGCTTGACTTTGAAGTTCCGAGAGTTGAGCATAAAGTTGCGATCGTTCTGTGTTAGCACTTTCTAGCTGAACTTCTAAGTGAGAGCTAGTTTGACGCACACTATCTAGCTGAGATTCTAAGTCGGATACTTGAGATTGAAGTTGAGTTTCACTCTGGTTTGCTGTCTCGATTTGACCTTGCAATTCCGACAGTTGAGAATAAAGGTGCGATCGTTCTGTGTTAGCAGTTTCTAATTGAGCTTGCAGTTCTGATAACTGAGACTGGAGTTGCGAGTTATCTCCCTCCTTGCGATGTATCTGAGACTCCAATTCTGACAACTCAGACAGCAGTCTTTCTCGCTCTAAAACCACCATTTCCGATTGAAGTTGTAGTTCATGAACTTGAGAGTTTAACTGCATTTTATCCAGATTAGCAGCTTCTAACTGTCTTTGCAGTTCTAATACTTCAAATGGAGGTTGCTGTGCTTGTTCGCGAGCAGTTTGCAATTGAGAGTTTAGTATTTCGCGTTCTTGCTCTGCACTCTCCAGTTGAGCTTGTAGCTCTGACAATTCCGAAGTAAATTGCGATCGCTCTGCTTCCACTAATTCCAGTTGAGCTTGCAAACCCGACAGTTGAGACTGAAGTTGCTGCCGCTCTTCAATGGAGCGATCGAACTTAATTTGAATTTCCGACAATTGGTACTGTACCTGCAATCTGCTTTGGCTAGCCGTTTCCAACTGACTCTCAAATTCAGATAGCAGAGCGTGAAATTGAGAACGTTCTGCATCCACCGTCTCTAACTCTGCTTGCATTTCCAGCAATTGAGCGTTAAGTTGCGATCGCTCCTGCTCCGCAACTTCTAACTGCTCTTTCAGTTCTGCCACTTCTGCTAACTGGGACTCAGATTGTTGAGCATTTTCTAGCTGAAACTGCAAATCAGCAATCAGAGCATCAATTTGCGA
This sequence comes from Microcoleus sp. Pol7_B2, assembly GCF_036701035.1. Classification (NCBI taxonomy): domain Bacteria; kingdom Bacillati; phylum Cyanobacteriota; class Cyanophyceae; order Oscillatoriales; family Microcoleaceae; genus Microcoleus; species Microcoleus sp. Pol7_B2. The sequence continues at coordinate 15,543 of NZ_JAUBQB010000089.1, forward strand.
TCGATCGCGGGCAATTCCTGCCAAAAATTCTTCCATTTCCGACACTTGATTTTTTAACAATTCTTGCTCGCGAGTCACAGTTCCCAACCGACTTTGCAACTGAGACAATTCAGAATTTAGCTGATTTTCATTCTGCACCTTTTGCCGCAATTCCGAAGTTCTGGCATCCAACTGAGCAGCCAAATTCGATATAGCTTCCTGCGAACCCTGCATCCGCACCAAATTGCGTGAATTTCGCTTATTCAAAATTAGCCAGCACACTAATGCCCCGCCTCCAAATCCTATTAATAAAAGTAATGCTTCCATTTGTTTTATCTAATTAAAATAAATTGAGTTATTTTGATGCTGACCCAAAAACGGGCATCCACAAATCGCTATCTTATATCGTTTCCAGTTCCATCGGAATAATAAAATTGAGCCAACAGTTAACACTCAACCCTTCAGTTTTGCGACTCCGACTCAACAGTCAACAGTCAACAGTCAACAATCATGAGGAGTGCCACCGGAATTGATATTACTCAAAGCTATCACAACTTGCCAGCCTGTGTTCACTTGGCTAAACAATTTATATTTCTTTACAAATTCCTTTTGTTTACAGGTAAGGTGCGCCCAGCGCACCCTGCAAGTCCAATTAATGAAGCAAATCCACAATATGAGGAATAATTCCGATATGCTGAGTCAACAAATAATCCAACCTATCCGCCAGTAAACTAAAAATTAAATCGTTATAGCTCATCCCGTATTCCGCCAAACCTAAAGCTACCAAACTCGTCACATTTTCCCGTGGATGTTTCAGATCCGGTTTGGGATTTGCTTCCAAAACATAAAGCGAGCCATCAGAATCACTTCGGACATCGATCCGCACCAAACTGTTCAAACTAAACTCCCAATAAATTTTTCGAGCTAACTCAATTAACTCTTGTTTTAGTTCAGGTTCGTCACCGCCCATCAACCGTCCTCGGTCGGCCGTAATCGCCTTTTGATCCATAGAAGTAAAGATGCGTTCTTCCGGCTCCAGCACCCGCTCTACAGTCGAAAAAGCAAAGGGTTTGGTATTTTTATAAAATCTGCCTTTAGCATAAGTAACATAGCCGCAGACCGCTACACAAAATTCTCGTCCCGGCAAATACTTTTCAATTAAAGCAGTATTGTGAGTGTCTCGGTGAACTTCCGAAACCGCCTGAGACAAACCCTCAATATTGTCTACAAAATGAACGTGCAGTGAAGCGCGACCGGATACTGGTTTGACAACAAACGGCCCTTGATAGTCACCAAAAGCAATGGCAAAACGCTGATGCAAATTAGGATGCAACATTCCTTGAGAAGGATGCCAAGTCATAAACGGAGCAGTTTTAATTCCGACTGATTGCAGTTCCCGCTTAAAAGCGTGTTTGTTATCTAAAGTTGAACTATTTAAAGGATTGTGACCGACATAAGGCATTCCCAACATTTCCAACAAGGCGGGAGTGTGACAAACAGGATTGTATCCCTGGACTCCGCCAGTATTCAGCCAGACTAAATGAATGTTTTGTTGTTTCAGTTGTTCCGGCAACTTCATGTCGTCAGGTATGACAAAAACTTGCTGAAAGCCAATTTCTGCTAATGCTTTAGCAATCTCGCGGGCGACGACTTCGTAACTCTTCCAAGCGCGGGGATTGTGAGTTTTGTAAATCACTGATCCGGGGCGAGCGCAGTCGCCGCCGAACACCACCGCAATCCGCAATTTAGCAAACAGTACCTCCAAATATTGAGGAAGCAAACAAAAGTCATAATGCCAGCTCTTCATGCCCATGGATGTGGGAATCATTTAAGTATTTTTTCCTTTGTATTTCATTTTGTAGCCACCGAACCGCTAGATTTCCCCAAATATATTCCCGCCAAAACCACAGAAAAAGAAAACCAATTAAACAAGCTCAAACTTTCTGAAAACAGCACCCAAGCCATAATAGCCGTAATTACGGGTTCTAGCAGCAGGAAAAAAGCTACAAATTCCGAGGACAAACGACCCAGACTGTGGATAAGCAGTCCCTGACCGAAAGCTTGGCAAATCACCGCCAAAGCAATTACAGTCAGCCATCCCTGCCAAGAATAAGGGAAAACTCGATCGCCCGCAAGCAGAACCAGTGGCAAAACCAATATACTGCCAATGAAACATCGCCATATCAATATAGTTTTTGCCGGAAACTTGGTTCGCAAATGTTCTGAAATGAGCAGATTTCCTGCATAAAACATCGCCGATAAAAGAGCAGCAAAGTCGCCGGCAAGATTCTCTCCCGCAGTTTGCAAATCGTCGATTCCGATCGCAATTGCGCCGGATAAAGCCACCGCCAGTCCCACCAAAAACCTGTTGTCAAAGCGTCGCCCCAACAGCAGCCATCCCCCCAAAGTAGTAAATAAAGGAGTTAAGTTTCGCAGTACAGTTGAATTAGCGACATTCGTCTGACTCAGTGACCAGGCCCAGAAACCCACAGAAGCAGAAGAAACCACGCCTACCGCTGTTAACAGCATCACATCCTGCAGAGTGTAGTTCGATCGCTCTTCAACTTCAGCCCCAGACATTCGGCGACGCGCAACACCCGCACCATTCCATAGTCCAAATACTACAGTTGCTATCCACAAACGGTTAAAAACAGTAGCATTCGGGCTGATTTCCCGTTCGCTCAACCTAATAAAAATCGCCGCCAGCGACACCGCTAGCAGCGCCGCTGACAGCGAAACGATCGCCCAAATTTTGCCTTGACTTTCAGCTAATTCACCGTTTTTTAAACTGTCCGGCTTTCCCAAAACAATAGTTTGGTCTTCAGTTGTTAAGGCAGAGTTTAGCTCGGTTTTTTCCAAAATATTGTGCTGAAGTTCAATATTTGGCTCTGGCAATTCCAGTTTTTTTGACATTCTTAAGAGTTCCAATGAAGGCAAAAGGCAGTTGTGTAGGGTGCGTGACCAAAGAATATTTTGGTGGCGAAGGGAATAACTCAAAAGTCACGCACTCTACTTACTAGGGCTGCAAAAACTATTTTTTATAGTTAACAGCAGCTTAGGTTGAAGGTTTAACAGAAAGCCTTGTCAAAGCCTCCTTTAGTGCCGGTGGCAATTGCCGGATAATCTTGTTCTTGTCGCGATCGACACCAACCAAAGTTACCTGTGCTGTCACATATAACTCCTGAGTATCAGCCGATCGAATTTCGTAATCCCAAAGCAGCCGCACACCCTCGGTAGCAGCGATCCGCGTTCTGACTGCCACAGATTGACCCATTTGTACAGCCCGGTGGTAGCGCAGCGAAAGTTCCACCACGGGCAATTCCAAACCCTGCGCCACCCAGTCTGCATACTCGATGCCGAGAGAGCGCAAACTTTCCACCCTAGCTTCCTCCATCCAAGTAATATAAGTACCGTGCCAAACCACACCGCTGTAGTCAGTATGGTGAGGATACACTCGCACCAAATATTCAAACCAGCCCTCAGAGTCCATCCCGCGCCGATTTTGAATAGCACCAGCCGGTGCGAGTTCTGGTTGAGTTCGATCGTTCTCTAACACTTTACAAATCGTTCCAAAACGCTACATTTCTACAAATCATAAGACAAACTTCAGGCTTATGCTTGACAGTAAGAAACTAGAGTACCAACGCCCTAGTTTAACGTCGCACAAGAAAACTCAACTGTTTTTACCGCCAAAACCATGATAGAAAAAATTTTAGTAGCCGTAGCCGGTCGCGGCTTGTGCGAAGAGATGTTTAATATGTTGATGGACATCCCTTCCTTGCAACAAACCTCTGTCACCGTCTTGCACGTCGTGCCGCCCCAAGTAACCTCCGATGGCATGGCTGAGAAATTGGAAGAAGGAGGAAAGATTTTAGCACAAGCAGTCCAGTCTTTGAAAATAGATCCCAGCAGAGTCAATCCTCGGCTCAAACAGGGAGACCCGAAAACCACAGTTTGCCAAGTCGCAGAAGAAGAACAATCCGACTTAGTAATTATGGGTTCCCGGGGACTCGGACGGCTGCAATCGATTTTGGAAAACTCAGTAAGCCAGTACGTTTTCCAGCTAACATCTCGACCGATGCTGTTAGTCAAAGACGACATTTACGTCAAAAAAATCAAGCGCGTCATGGTAGCGGTAGACAAATCAGAAGCTGCCAAACAGTCATTGCAGCTTGCGCTATCTTTGGTCAAAGAAGTCAGTGGCGGAGAGATAATTTTAGTACACGTCACCAAAGATTTGACGGGAAAAGCCAGCGAAGATTTAACAGCAAGTGCTGAAAAAGACCCCGTATTAGCTCCGGCAGTAGCGCTAACCAAACAAATGGGAGTTAGCTACCGCTGCGTGAGTGCTACAGGCAAGCCAGGGGAAGAAATTTGTCGGATTGCAGACGACTTGAATGCCGACTTGTTGGTAATCGGTTCCCCGGATCGGCGCCCCAGCGTTGCCAAAAACTTTGTGGATATCGATCGACTCCTGGGAAATTCGCTATCAGACTACGTGCGAGTTTATGCCAACTGTCCCGTCTTGCTAGCCCGCACAGTCGGCTAGAATCTCATCGTTAAGAGTTAGCAGCTAAAACTCAACAGTTAATAAAAAAAGCGCCTCAGCAAAAAGCTGTTGGCGCTTTTTTTTGCAAGCAGCAAAGCCAGACAGAAATAGCAGCAGTTGCTAATCTTTTCTACCTTGACGGCTAGCTGTTTGAATGTACAGAATGATTAGAAAAACACTGGGAACCAATACAAACAGAATGGTTGCCACAAACCCTAAATCGTTAACTTCCATGAAGACGCTCGCCTCTATCGGAAAATAGAAAAACACACACAACTAGGATATCACTCAAAGGCAAAAGGCAAACTCGAAGACAGAAGAAGAGCTTACCGACAAGCCTCGAAACCCTCTTTCTGGCTGGATGCCTTGCTGCCCAATCTCTTATTTGTCCTAGAAACCAAGTTTCTTTTCCTAGATCGGCAAAATGCGTGATTATACAGTGAAATAGGAAAAAAAACAAAATTATTGCATTCTGCATTTTTCTTTCCTTCTGCATCTCTAGCATCTCTAGCCTTCTGCCTTCTGAAACTCACGGTTTAGTCTTCACGCTCACCTGGCCATTGACCATAGCTTGACAAGCCAACCGATAGTTTTCGGGCTTTTTCTTGAGCTTGCGGTTCTCAAAGTCAGTGCGGGGCGACAGATTTTCACTGCCCTCGACAATTTCCACAATGCAGGTGCCGCATTGACCGTAGCCCCCGCAGTTCATCATCTTTCCCGAAAATGTGTACAAATCGATGCGGTTTTCTAGAGCTTTGAGTCTCAAATTGGCTCCGTCTGCTGCGATGACTTCCTGATTTTCCTTCACAAACTTGATATTGGCCATTGCCGATCCCTTAACGCAGTTGACATGGAACTCTATTACAAAATATTAACTAATGTGTCGGACGTTTAATACAGGATGTCCAATTGATCTGGTAATTAAAGCTCGCCCCAACTCAATCTCAAGGAGCATCCGAGAGGTTATTAGTCGGAAGATTGCTCACAGCCCGCTGGAGAGACGAAAGCCCCAGGTTGTAGGTGACAATTGCCGACAATCGGTTTCTCTCAGCCCTAGTCAAATCAGTTTCCGCCTGAATCACATCCGTCTGAGTACCCACACCAGCTTGAAACCGCAGTCTCGCCAAACGCAAAGCTTCCCTCGACTGCAAAACCCCCGCCTCAGAAGTTTCGATATTCTCAAAACTCGATTCCAAGCCAAAATAAGCTTGTTCCACTTCCCGGCGCACCTGATTGCGGAGTTGGTCAAATCGACTTTCGGCGATCGTAATATCAGCATCCCGCTGTCTCACCCTGGCGTTCGCCGCGCCCCCATCGAAGATACTCCAAGTCAGACTCGCCCGGATCGAATAACCATCGGCCCAGCCGCGAGCAGCAAACGGGTCCGGGTCGTCAGGGTCTTGCCCCAGCACGTTGTAACTACCCCCAACACTCAGTTGAGGCAAACGCCCCGCCTGAATCGATCGCCTCTGCTGCTTGCTGATATCCCTCTGCACCAACTGCTGTTCCAACTCGGGGCGATTCCTAAAAGCCTGCACGATACTCTCTTCCAAAGACAGCCTCCAAGAGCCGGCTTGCTCTACCGGATCGGCCGCTGTCAAGTTCGTTGACTGGCTGATATTCAAAATCTCAGCCAGACGCCGCTGGGCAACTCGCTGATCGCGGCGGGCTACTGACAGTTGTTGCACTTCGTTAGCCAAATTTGCCTGAGCCTGCAACACAGCAAACCGGGTTCCCACCCCTGCCCGTTCCAAGGCTTCGGCATCCCGCAAACTTTGCTGGGCATTTCTGACCGAAGCTTGGCGGATGGCAACTTGTCCGTCCGCGTTTTGCAAGGTGTAGTAAGCCTCAGCAGTGTCGAAGCGCAGTTCCTCGGCTTGGCGTTCCACATCCAGTTCCCGAAGGCGCACCTGTTCCTCTGCCGCGCGGATGTTAGCGCGCCGTCTTCCGAACAAATCGATGTCGTAGCTCAACTGCAAAGTGCTGTTGAGACTGTTGCTGCCGAAATTTGTGCCGGCTTGGGGGGCGGGCTGCCCGGTTCCGTTAGCCCGAGAGTTTAACTGGCGCTGCAATCGCCGGACTCCGAGTTCTCCGCCAGCAGTCATTGAACGGCTGGCGTCCATTTGAAAATTCAGGTCTGGATAAAGAGCAGCTTGCTGTTCGCGCAAAGCTGCTCTGCTTTGTTCCACTTGCTGTCCGGCGATTTGCAAAACTTGGCTGTTGCGGCGGGCGAGGTCGATCGCCTGCTGCAAGGTAATTGACTCAGTTTGCTCGATCCTGACATCCTCCGGGTTTGTCGGAAACTGCAGCGGATTCGGGTTGGGTTCCAGGGAAGCCGGAGGATTGGTGTTTAAAAGGCCCCTCGGAGGGAGAGGGGGGAAACTTTCGTTCGGAGTACCCCGGAGAATGGGTACCGGGGCACTGGGCACAGGAATATTGTTGGGAGGGTTCGGGGAAGGCTGCTGAGCGTCTTTCGGTTCCAACCCTCTTAGAGGTGTCGAACCGCCCTGAGACAGAGTTGATGGGGAAGCCGGAGCAGCCTGTTGAGGCTTTGATGCTTGCTCGGGCCCGGTTGGGGTAGTTGATGCGATCTTGGCTCCCCCTGACTGCTGAGACTTGGAGGTTTGAGGGTTAAGGGCGATCGACTTTTCGGCCTCTGATGCTGATTCTGCCGCTGTGTTCGAGGTCGATCGAACATTCTGCCCTAATTCGAGCTGATTGCTAGGGGCCAAACTGTCCTGAGATTGAGCCGGAGGCTGTGCTGAAGCACTCTGTGCGGCGTTGCTGAAAGTAATTGCAGCGCCCACTCCGACTACGATGATTTGACGAAAAACACGCATAATTTTTTAATTACTCTGCAATCCTAGAGACAATTTTAGAGCAAGATTGAGGTCTCAAGTTTCTAGTCTGTAGCCTGAACTCGACGGTTACAAGTCACAATTACCCTACTCATCTTAACTTTTGAATGTTCGATTCAAAATTTAGAATTTAACTTCAGCATTTGCCAGACCGATCGCCGCCGAGATTAGTTCCTCTACTCCGCTCACCGGCAAAATCCGGGTTTTCAGCGAGCTGGCGAGCTGTTCGAGGGTCATGTCGTCTAGAAAACGCGGTTCCCCCTGTTTTAGCATCACCGACGGCAGCAGGATACCATCTCCCAAGTCTCGCCCCTGCAAAGCTTCGAGCAAATCTTGCCCGGTGAGCAAACCCGTAACAGTGATAGTTTGTCCCCAGTAGTGGCTGCACAGTGCTGCCATGTTGACGGACAAGCCGGGAATTTGGTTTAGCTGTTGTACGATCGGCTCAAAAGCTTTTTCTACAGCATTCCCCACCACCCAAACTAACTTGCGCGCAGGCTCAACTTGCATCGGTTGCAGCTTCTCAAAAGCCGTTTCAAACTGCTGGATAAACTGGCGAATCGAACCCACACCGTTACCGATTTGCGGATAATCTTCGTAATCGGCAGCCGACGGCAAATCTAAACCAGCTATTAAAAACCACTCGTCAGCCAGCCAAATGCACCGCGATTTTGAATTCTGCTTTTTAGCTTTTCCGCTGCCTTTTCCTTGACTCAAAAGCACTTGAATTTTCTGCACTTGTTCGATTACTTCTCGCGCTTTTTCCGCAGTTACTGCGATTAGTTCATCTTCTGGAGGGCGAAAGCGAGTTAAACCCACCGGCACGACAGCCACCGATGCTACAGCCGGCATATTTCCGGTATGGAATTTTGCCAAATCTAACAAAGTGCGTTCTAAATGTTCGCCATCATTAATACCGGGACAAACAACTACTTGAGCGTGAATTTGCAAGCGGCGTTCTTGAAACCATTTGATTTGTTCTAGAATCTTCCCGGCGCGGAGATTTTTCAACAGCCTAATTCGCACTTCCGGTTCAGTAGCGTGTACCGAAACATAGAGAGGAGAAAGCCGCATTTGTTCGATTCTGTCCCACTCTTTTTGAGTCAAATTTGTGAGAGTGAGATAGCTGCCGTAAAGAAAGCTGAGGCGGTAGTCATCATCTTTGAGATACAAAGTTTCGCGCTTTCCCGGAGGCTGCTGGTCAATGAAGCAAAAAGGGCAGCGATTGTTGCACTGAATTAGTCCATCAAAAAGAGCTGTTTCAAATTCCACTCCCAAGTCTTCGTCATACTCTTTTTCTATTTCTACCTTGTGAGTTTTGCCTTTGGCATCTAAAACTTCTAGTTTGAGAAATTCATCCGCGCACAGGAATTCATAGTCGATCAAGTCGCGTGGTTTTTGACCGTTGATGGCGACGATTGAGTCTCCTGTTTCAAATCCGATTTCGGCGCCGATGCTGTCGGGTATAACTTTGGTGATTAAGGCTGGTCGGATTGATAACTCGCTCATATTTATTAGTGATTGCCAATTAGTTATTTGTTATTATTGGGACTCTGTTACACTTGTTTTGAGTTGATAAAACTTAGGCTATTTTATCGCCAACGATGACAGCGATTGGAACCGCATAATGAATTTCCTCGCCTCGAAAATGCGCGCCAATTCCGAGACTATCAACACCAATATCCTCTCGAAAAATTTTTCTGATTTTCTGGTCATCGCCGGGGTTGGGAAAAGAAGCAGCTAACTGTTGTTCTAGCCCAAGTTCTACCTTGTAAAAAGCCAATTTAACATTTTGAAGATTGGCATCTGCGACTAATTTTGGAAACTCTTCCAGAGTCAAGGCGCGAGTATGAGAGGGATCGCGCAACTTCTCAATCCGGTCATAAGCATTCACTTTATCGGCTGGCAAAGCAACATCAGCAATCATGATTCGACCACCTGGACGACATACGCGAACCATCTCTGATAGAACAACATCTGGCTGCAAAAAATGATGGAAAGCGTAACGACTCAGAACAAGAGAAAAAGTAGCATCGGGAAATGGTAGTGTTTCAATATCTCCTTGTTGCCAGGAGAGATTAATCAAGTTTTTCTGTTGCGCCAGAATCTGGGCTTGTTCGAGCATCGCTGGTGTGATATCAATGCCCGTAACGTGACTGGCAACTTCCGCAAAAGCACAACTAACAATACCTGAACCGCAAGCAACATCTAGAACTGTGTCTTTGTCAGATACACCCGCCATCTCTCTCAGCAGGTACAGAGACTCTTGATTTGTGTGAGCGTACAATTTAGAGAAGGGAATTGCCTGACGAGTGAACTGGTCGATGATGGATTCCTGATGTGCGGTCATAGTTTAGGATGTCGCTAGCGGAGAATGTTTACAGTTTAGCTTGTCTAGGCTGAATTTGGCGATCGGGCGATCGCTTCTGCCAGTCTAGGCGAGTGAATTGTTTTTAACAGAATTGACTTGTCGGGTTGCTAAATATACAGCATTATATTTTTTCCATAAACAGTCCTGCCATCCGCACCTCAAAAGTTATTCCAGGTAGCTGAGGCTGCCATCCAATTTGCACCGCTTGGCGTATCCATTGTGCTGTATAAGAGGGTGTTACTGGTTTCACTTCGTTAGTTGGAGTCAAACCTTGAGGATGAGGTCGATCGGTGATAATAACTAACACCGATCCTGAATTTTCAGCGCGATCGACAGCTACATGAAGCTTTCCGCAACCGCAGTCTGCTTGCATATTACTAGTTTGTCTTCGGATTAGCCAGATGAAAGGCTCCCCGTTAACTATTATTTTTATTGTTCCTTTTTTCGGTATTGACATAGTTTGTTTCAACAGGAATATTTCAGTCTTCTCAACAAGCATTGATAAACCGGGACTAGGAGCGAAAAATCTAGGTTTTGTTGCTCCTGTTTTTGCTAGAAACCCGGTTTCTGCCACAGGTACAATATCTAAGTTTCAAGAAATCCTAATCTACGAGCGCTCGCTCAATATAACATTCAAAGATTACTTTTTTCAACATAACTTTTTAGGTTCGACAGCAAGAAATTCCACATATTGATCATTTCAAGATACATTTTTTCCGACTTCAATTTTTTGTGTTCCAGCTCCTGATTTGTGCTATTATCAGTTTCATGGAGTGTATAGCAAATAGTTATAGTCATTTCAAATAAGTATGAGACACTCTTTCTGCACAATAAGCACGAATAACTTCATCAAGAGATGTGCCA
>NZ_JAUBQB010000090.1:0-26087 GCF_036701035.1 Microcoleus sp. Pol7_B2
ATTTTTAAACTACGAGCCATAAAACGCACCATAAACGCCATCTCTGTATTATATGCAACTTCACATTAAATTGGTATTAGTTCTTTTAAAGTTGCATCATTATTCTCTTCTATTATTTCCACTAAAGTCACTAATTGTTCGCCCTGTTAATTTGGTGGGTGGACTTCCTCCTTGAGCAAGAGGACTTATATCTCCTGTCTCTTGGGCTTTTTTAGTAATTTTTGAACACAGCTCTTAGCTACCTTAAAACGTTCTACTAGTTTTCTTATAGAGATATTTTCTTGTTCTCTCACTTCTATTATTTTTTTTATAAAATCTAGTGAATACGGTTGCCTTGATGATTTTCCTCTCAATAGTTTTACTTTACCAAGTGTACCTCACCTCATAGCTGTGAAAAACGCTATAGCATATTAACTAATGAAGAGCCACTTTTTTTATTCTTTCTATTCTGGGGTCGTTCAAATTGGTCAAATCTTCTAAAAAACTGGCATTTAATATATTCACCACAGGCCAGGAATCTGTTTTTTTTGTTGGTGTCTAAAGTTTGAGTAAAACCTTTTGCCAGTGATAGCACCCATAAACTACCATAACTACCTTGAAATTTATTCTGATTTAACTGTAGCCTATTTTGGGTTCAAATTAAGATGCGTTTACCCTGGAGCCTAAAGCCAGGATTAGGCAGCAGTTAAATCTGTCTGCCTATCCTACTTGACTTTTGTGATATTTTCGTAAGTTGTCACCAATGGGAAGACCCTGGTAATGAAGATTTGGAGGCATAGCCTCCAAATTGTTTTCTCCTTTTAATCGAGGATGTACCTCCTCCAAAAGTCTGCCCAGGCAGAGCCTGGGGACGATTGAAATAGTCATTGGTTATGCGTTAATTGCTACTAACTAATAACTAATAACTAATAACTAATTAGCTCTTTTTTACAGCTTCTGGAACACTGCGAACATCGGCAGATACATCGACAGCAAAATCGCACCTACGATACCACCGACGACCACAATCATCAGAGGTTCTAGCATACTGGTAAGTCCTTTTACTGCTTCTTCCACTTCCGTTTCGTAGAAAGCGCCAACTTTCATCAGCATCTTGTCAAGTTCCCCTGTCTCCTCGCCAATTGCCATCATTTGAATGGCCAAAGACGGAAAAACAGCTTGTTCTTGCAAAGCAATACTGATCATGCCGCCGCTTTGAATTTCCTGTCTCGCATATTCGATCGCATTAGATATCGCCTGATTCCCCGCCACATCTCGCACAATTTCCAAAGAATTGAGAATCGGCACGCCCGATCGCGTCAGCGACCCAAATATCACGCAAAACCGAGCCACCGCAGATTTTTCGATCAAATCCCCAAAAATCGGCAACTTCATCGCAATCCTATCAATTTGTAGGCGACCTATTGGAGTTTTGTAGTACATATCGAAGGCAATTTTGAGCGCTATAATTACCCCAATAACTGTTATCTGTTGGATCGGAGGCCAAGCGGTACAAAATGCACTAATTGCCAACATAAACACCGTAAAAGCTGGCAAATCTGCACCAATATCCTTAAATATTTTAGCGAAAGTTGGTAGCAAGAATATGGTCATTGCGAAAAAAATCACGATCGCAATAAAGAACACAGTCTTCGGATAAGACATCGCCGAATTAATTTCAGCCTCCGTCTTGTGATTTTTTTCCATCATCACCGCCAGACGGTCTAGGGTTTCATCGAGAACCCCCCCGACTTCTCCCGCCGCCACCATACTGATAAACAGTTGGTCAAACACATCAGGAAACTTAGCCATCGCCTCTGCCAAGTTTATCCCTTCCTGCACGTCAGCATTCATGCTTCTGAGCGCTCGCTTCAGCTTAGCATTAGAACACTGCTCGTGCAGCACGGAAAGGCATCTCACGATCGCCACCCCTGCATTAAACATAGCCGCAAACTGACGAGCAAAAATAGCCATATCCTTAACAGTAAGACTGGTAAGGTTATACTCGATTTGCTCCTGAATCTTACTGAAATCAAAGCCACCTTTCGGTTTTTCGCGGATAACGTTGGTAGCCACAGCTCACCTCTGAAAATTTATTAAAATTTATGACTCATCAGTCATTAATTCAGTCGGCAGACTTCTGACTAATGACTGCTGACTGAATTAATGAGCTTTTACCGGGGCGCCACCAACAGGTGCCGGGCCGATCAAGCGTTCGAGTTCGTCAGCCTTAGAAGCCTTGCCCATTGCCGCTTCCCAAGTGACTTTACCGCTCTTGTAAAGTTCAGCGAGGGCCATTTCCATCGTCCTCATGCCTAATTTCGCTCCCATTTGGATTTGGGAGTAAATCATTGGAGTTTTGCCCTCCCGGATCAAGTTAGCCATAGCTGGAGTATTCACCATGATTTCCATAGCGCAGCAGCGGCCGCCCCCAACTTTCACTACCAAATTTTGGCTGCAAATTCCCACCAAAGAGTTAGACACCTGGGCGCGAACCTGGGGTTGTTGAATGGGCGGGAACACGTCCAAAATCCGATCGATCGTTGCACCCGCCGAATTAGTGTGCAGCGTTCCCATCACCATGTGACCCGTTTCTGCAGCCGAAATTGCCAGACCGATCGTTTCCAAGTCGCGCATTTCCCCCACCAGAATCACATCAGGATCTTCGCGCAAAGCTGCTCTGAGCGCATTAGCAAAGCTCTTAGTATCTTCGCCCTTTTGACGCTGGTGAAACAAACTCTTGATATTAGGGAACACATATTCGATCGGGTCTTCAACTGTTAGAATATGTTCCGCCCGCGTCCGGTTGATCAGATCCAACAAAGCCGCCATCGTCGTAGTTTTCCCGGAACCCGTTTGTCCCGTCACCAACAGCATACCCCTGGGTCTTTCGGTCAGATCCCGCAAAATCTGTGGCACGCCTAAAGCATCTGCGTTAGGAATCTTAGAAGCCAGAGCCCGCATACAAGCCGCCCAAGCACCCCGCTCCCGGTAGACATTGACGCGGAACCGAGCCAATCCCCGAACACCATAAGCGCAGTCGAGTTCCCACTCCATTTCCAACTGCTTGCGCTGCATATTGTTGAGCATTTGGAAAATTAGGATCTGCACTTCCTCAGCAGACAGAATGTCGCCGTATTGCGTCTGAGGAGTTAGTTTACCGCTGACTCGGAAGAATATAGGCGCGCCCGCTTGGATGTGTATGTCCGAACCCCCTTGCTCTACCAGGGACTCCAGTACGTCTTCAATCATCAGACCCATAGATACCTCTCCTCGATCAAATTGATAGTTATTGACCAATCTAGCTCAGTTAACAGTCAACAGTTAATAGTCAACAGTTAACTGCTGAATCAATCCACAAAGCGTGGCGTCAAGCAGTACGGACAATCCAGCATCTCCGGCTTCAATTCCGCCCGACAACTTTTGCAGGTAAGTCCCTGCTTGCGTTTGGCTTTCAGTTCAGCCTCCAGGCCCGAGTCAGTAAACGTCACCCGCTCGACTTCTTCAAAAGTAGTCGCGCCTTCCCGCACTAACTGCAAGCTGTAAGCCAACAACGTTTTCATCCCTTCTTCTACTGCTGCTTCCTTAATTTGCTCTGTGGGAGCTCCTTGAGTGATCAGAGTTTGAAGCCGCTCAGTATTTTTCAGGAACTCGTAAACCCCTACCCGTCCTTTGTAGCCTAGGCCGGCGCACTTGGTACAAAGTTGCTCGCGTTCTGCCAGTTCCTTCCTTTCCTCCACCGGTACAGTGTTGGCTTTGTAAACAGTTAGATCAATTTCTTGAGAAGCCGACAGACCGTACTTGCCGAGTTCTGCGGCAGTAGGCTGGTAAGGAATGCAGCATTTGTCGCAAACGCGCCGCATCAGACGCTGAGCCAACACGCCCAACAGAGCTGCCGAAACCATGAACGGTTCTACGCCCATTTCGGCCAAACGCGCGACTGCCCCGGCCGCGTCGTTCGTGTGCAGCGTCGTCAGCACCAAGTGTCCCGTCAAAGCAGCTTCCAGAGCTGTTTTGGCTGTTTCCTTGTCCCGCGTTTCCCCCACCAGCATCACGTCAGGGTCTTGCCGCAAAAATGCCCGCAGAATGTTGGAAAAAGTCAAGTCTTTTTCCCGAATTACTTGACATTGGGTAATTCCTGGCAAAGCATATTCGATCGGGTCTTCCGCCGTACTGATATTAACCCCCGGATCGTTCCGTTCCGCCAGAATCGAGTAGAGAGTAGTTGACTTGCCCGAACCCGTCGGCCCCGTCACCAAAATCAGTCCGAACGGACGGCTAGCACTCTCTCGGACTAAAGCCAGAGTTTCCTGGTCGGAGATTAACAAACCCAAGCCCAACTGAGTGCTGGAACTGTCCAAAATCCGCAGCACGATTTTTTCGCCGTACCGCGAAGGTAAGCTGTTCACCCGGAAATCGACCGTGCGTCCCTCAAATACCCGGCGGATGCGGCCGTCTTGAGCTTGTCGGCGTTCGGCAATATCCAGGTTGGCAATAATCTTGAAACGAGCGGTAATCGATGCGACTACCTGCTTGGGAAACCGGAAATACTCTTGCAGCACCCCGTCTTTCCGCATCCGAATCCGCATGAACTCTTCTTGAGGTTCTACGTGGATGTCAGACACCTTTTCCGACAGAGCTTTAGCCAAAATGATATTGACCGCCTTAATTACCGGAGCGGCCTCAGCATCGTCCAAGGTGTTAGCTAGGTCTTCTTGGTCGGCACTCTCCTCTTCTAGCGAGAGTTCGCCAAAATCTCCCTCCCCTAAATCCATCTTTCTCTGCTTTTCGGCTGCTGCCATTTTGGCTGCTACCTTAACTTGATCCTCTTGATAGGCAGAAGTGATGTCCTGATAGTCGTCTGGCGTAATTACCCGTCGCTGCAAAGCCAAGCCGTGAGGCTGTAAAATCCGCCGCAAATCTTCTATGGCGTTGAGGTTGTCGGGATCTACCATGGCTACTAAAACGGCCGCAGGCTCAGTTTCAGTCTTCGCTACGGGTAAAAACCGACCTTGGTGACAAATGTCGATCGAAATCTTCAACGCGTCGAGCATAACTCCGAGTTGCTCGTTAGACATTTCGCTCATCTCCGGGTCAAATGCTTCAACCCCGTAGACTATCTTCCGTTCAAACATCTGCTGCTTCTTGTAAAGTCGCAGCAATTCTGGGGGTAACGGCTGCCCGGTAAGTGCTTCTAATACCTCCGTCAAACGCTTGCCCGACTTCTGGCTTTCAATTTGAGCTTGCTTCACTTGCTCGCCGTTGACGTAACCCGACAGAATCATCTTGGTGAGAGCCGGAGGAAATTGGCTCACAGCAACTAGGGAGGTGGAGCGAAGCGGGGATGTGCTAGTCATAAAAAACACTCAATAGGTGGGAAACTCAGTCACTAAGAGTGCTGAGAGGAAAACCAACGCGGGGTTTTAACCCCCGTATTCTTTGCTTATGGATCAGCTATCATGTTGTTGCTCAATCCCTATCTCTCAAGTGTAAACTCGCAGTCACCTCTAAGCTTCGTCCACAAATTGACGAGACGTTGGAGGGGTTTGCCGATTCTTGCCATCAAATCTTGTTCGTTGAGTGCTAAGTTGCTTACTTACCTGATTAACTTGCGGGATACTCTCGTTATAGCGTCAGGGCACATCATTTGGGGATTCCCGGTACCGGGAGAGAAAAGCGGGGCAGGGTGGGTGGGCTTCCCACGCTGTTATATTTTCCCAAATTGTTTGGTCAAATTACAGCGCCCGTGGTGGCGCGGTTAGCTCTACTCAATTAAAGATGAACTCTGTTCTGTGATGATAGCTTTTACGAAAGCCTCGATCGCCCTTTTGAAATATATTTTGATTAATTATCTGCGATCGGTCACTGCCCGATCGTCGGCTGCATGAGCCCCCAGGGCAAATTTTGAGCAACTCTAGTTTTGGGTCAGTAAATATTACTTTGATTATACCCTGGTGTCCAAACCTTTGTGACGTAAGGTTGAGGGTTCAAAAATCGTGGAAAGAGGCAAATTAGATATCAATCGTATTTACAGATGAGCACCTCCGCCACACCAGGTAATGTCTATCATTTGACTAGCCAAAATTCGAGAGTTCAAGCGACTTCGGCGGTATCGAATCAGAAAAACCACAGCCCCAATTCGCATTAAGATTAACAACCTAGTATCTGAGTTACACAAGCAAACACCTAACTACTGACTCAATCACTACAAATTCCTTTTTCTCCTGACTTGGGAAACTCAGCAAATGGTAAAAAATGCCAGTGTCAGCTTGCGACTAAAACAGCCTGACCGATGATAAATTTAAGTTTCTCTCGTTTTAAGTAAACCTTGAAACATCAAGCCTCATAATTGGGAAATATTGTAGTAGACTTAACCGCAAAATATACTCATAAAAATTGTGGTAAATGCGATCGCGTTAATTAAAAATGAGAACCCAAAAAAAGTTGGGTTGCCCCCATTGCTGCCATATTATACGTAAATATCTAAACGGGCCTTTGAATATTTTATGGAAAGCTTTGAGCAATGTCTCCAGAGCTGGCGAGTTTTCCTCTTTTCACATTGTGCCATACACAGTCAATTCGAGTCCTCTAGATTTACCGGGTTAACTGTATCTGCTAGAATTGATAGGGTTCTGTCGCGCAGCTTTTATGATTGACGAGGAAAAACAGCAAGATCAAGATCCTAACTCAACTGGGGAAACCACCCCAGAGGGTTCGCCAATGGCAAGCGAAAATCCGGCGGCATCAGGAAACTCGAACGAATCGGCGGATTGGGAGCTCGAACTTGCTCGAGCCTATCAAAGTGCTCAGGGCGATCGCACCCCAGCAAACGCATCGGGACCTACCGTCACCGGCAGTTCAACAAACAGTCCGACTGCAGACGCGGCGGAGCCTTGGAAGAAGGAACTGGCCCAGGCAAACGATGAAAAAGAGGCTTTAAAAACTCAGTTGCAAGCCGCATCCGCTCAACTAGAAGAACTGAAAAATCAAAATCTCCGCCTAGCAGCAGATTTTGAGAACTTCCGCAGGCGTACCCAAAAGGAAAAAGAAGAGCTAGATTTACAGGCAAGGTGTCTCACGATTAAACCCCTGTTGCCGGTAATTGACAATTTCGAGCGCGCTCGATCGCACATCAAGCCGCAAACCGATGGCGAAATGAACATTCACAAAAGCTACCAAAGCGTTTACAAGCAAATGGTAGACGGCCTCAAGCAAATCGGGGTTTCTCCGATGCGCCCCGAAGGTGAACAGTTTGACCCCAACCTCCACGAAGCTCTGCTAAGTGAGCCAACTGACGAACACGAGGAAGGAACAATTATCCAAGAACTAGAACGCGGCTACATTCTGGGCGATCGCGTCTTGCGGCACGCCAAAGTGAAAGTTGCAGCGGCTGGGCTATCTGTGGTAGCCTCAGATGAAAATCCCGATAGTTCAGAAGGTTAATCGGGATACAAGCTACTGCATTCCTCAAAGTCACTGACCCCCGAATAGAATTCGGGGGTTCCAAGGTGGCCGACTCACCAACTTCTTAATTAAAGATGACTAAAAGCAGGTCAGCGCTTGATCCAAAAATTCTGAAAAATGTTTTTACCAGTCTTTGATATTGCTTTAGGACATCAAGTTTATTTCCTACAAATCTAGTCTGGGAATGCTTGTTTAAACAAGCTGAGTCGTTTTTCATCTCCCAACCTGTAGTTGGAGATTTCCAAACATCCCACAAAGTTTTATGAGGCGCTATGGGAAAAATTATTGGAATTGACTTAGGCACGACTAACAGTTGCGTAGCTGTGTTAGAGGGCGGTAAACCCGTCGTGATCGCCAATTCCGAGGGCGGGCGCACAACTCCGAGTATAGTAGGATTTGGCAAGGCGGGCGATCGCTTAGTAGGTCAACTAGCCAAGCGGCAAGCTGTAACTAATGCTGTAAATACTGTCTACAGCATCAAACGATTTATCGGACGCCGGTGGGACGACACGGAAGAAGAACGATCCCGAACTCCCTATACCTGCATAAAAGGCAAAGACGACACCGTTAATGTCCAAATTCGGAACAAGGTTCACACTCCCCAAGAAATCTCGGCAATGGTACTCCAAAAGCTCAAGCAAGATGCTGAAGCTTATTTGGGACAAACTGTTACCCAAGCCGTGATTACAGTGCCAGCCTACTTCACAGACGCCCAACGGCAAGCTACTAAAGACGCCGGTACGATCGCGGGCCTAGAAGTCTTGCGGATCGTCAACGAACCGACGGCGGCAGCCCTTTCCTACGGGCTGGACAAGCAAAATATAGAACAGAAAATATTGGTCTTTGACCTAGGTGGCGGTACTTTCGACGTTTCTATTCTGCAACTGGGAGACGGAATTTTTGAAGTCAACGCTACCTCCGGTAACAACCATCTCGGAGGAGATGACTTTGACGACTGCATAGTCCAGTGGCTGGTAGAAGCTTTCCGGACTCAAGAAGGCAGTGACCTCTCACAAGACAAAATGGCTTTGCAGCGCCTCCGAGAAGCTGCCGAAAAAGCGAAAATCGAACTCTCCAACCGGGAATCCACCTCAATCAATCTGCCCTTCATCTCTTCTGACGAGAAAGGGCCGAAGCATTTGGAAATGGAACTCTCCAAAGCTCAGTTTGAAAAACTGGTGGCTCATTTGGTGCAAGCGACGATCGATCCGGTGACTCAAGCCCTCAAAGACGCAAGTTTGACCCCCAAAGACATAGACAGAATTATTTTAGTGGGAGGCTCAACCCGGATTCCGGCAGTTCAAAAGGCAATTAGCAAGTATTTTGGGGGCGTTTCTCCTGATAAATCCGTCAATCCCGACGAAGCTGTAGCGGTAGGCGCGGCAATTCAAGCCGGGGTGTTGGGTGGTGAAGTCAAAGATTTGCTGCTGCTCGATGTGACGCCGCTCTCACTGGGACTCGAAACCTTGGGCGGGGTGTTCACTAAAGTAATCGAGCGCAATACCACTATTCCCACCAGCCGATCGCAAATGTACAGCACGGCGGCAGACGGGCAAACCTCGGTAGAAATTCACGTGCTCCAAGGCGAGCGGGCATTGGTTAAAGACAATAAAAGTCTCGGCAAGTTCCTGCTCAAAGGCATTCCCCCAGCTCCCCGCGGCGTACCTCAAATCGAAGTTACCTTTGAAATTGATGCCAACGGGATTCTCAAGGTGGCTGCTGAAGACAAGGGAACCGGAAAAGAACAAAGCATCCAAATTTCGAATACAGGCGGATTGAGCGAAACCGAAGTCGAGCGGATGCGACAAGAAGCCGAACTTTACGCCGACGAGGACATCAAGCGCGCTCTACTCGTCGAACTCAAAAATCAAGCTGACTCCCTCGTCTATAATTGTGGTGTAACTTTAAAAACCAACGCGCAACTGCTGAGTGACGAGCTCAAGGCAGAAGCGGAAACAGCCGCAGCAGCCTTGCGAGCAACGATGACTAACCCCGACATCACAGTCGAGGAACTCACGCCCGCAATCGAATCTTTCAAGCAACTGCTATACTCGCTGGGGACAGCAGTCTACGACCAAGCCCGCAGCGGGGTAGCCCCGTCAGGATCTGTTGGTGAAAGCGAGATGATCTCAGAAGTAGAATCATCAGAACCAGAAGAGGTTAAAGCGGACGACGACAGTATTTTGCTGAAAGAAGAGCTGCTGGTGGCGCCCCAAGCTCCGCCGGAACCAAAGCCGGAACCAAAGCCGGAACCAAAGCCGGAATCAAAGGCGGCATCAAAGCCGGAATCAAAGCCGGAACCAAGGCCGGAATCAAAGCCGGAACCAAAGCCGGAACGACAGTCAAAACGACAGTCAAATCCACCGTCAAATCCACCGTCAAATCCACCGTCAAAACAAAAACAGAAGGTTCCCGAACCAGAAGTTGATGATATGAATCCTTTCCTTTAAAACTGAAAAGCTAAAAGTTAAAAGTTAAAAATTAACAATGAGAATTTTTGATTTTTAATCTGTAATTTCAGGAAAGGTCGCCCGTTTCTTTTTCGTACACTTTTTGTTATTTACCTCCAGGCAAGCAGCTCTATGGCCGGTGATTACTATGAAATATTAGGCGTTTCTCGCAGCGCAGACAAAGAAGAAATTAAGCGTGCTTACCGCCGCCTAGCTCGCAAGTACCATCCAGATGTCAACAAAGAATCCGGTGCTGAGGAGCGGTTTAAAGAAATTAACCGCGCCTACGAGGTACTCTCAGAACCAGAAACCCGCGCCCGTTTCGACCGTTTCGGCGAAGCAGGGGTCAGCGGTGCAGGCGCGCCTGGGTTCCAAGACTTCGGTGACAGCTTTGCCGATATTTTTGAAAGCTTCTTTCAGGGCTTTCAGGGAGGTGTCGGCCAACAACAGCAAGGTCGCAGGCGCAGCGGGCCGGTGCGCGGAGACGATTTGCGCCTGGATTTGCGGCTGGATTTTCGGGAAGCAGTGTTTGGTGGCGAAAAAGAACTTCGCATCAAGCATTTAGAAACCTGCGAAACTTGCACCGGGACTGGCGCCAAACCGGGAACCAGACCCCAAACTTGCTCGACTTGTACCGGCAGTGGTCAAGTCCGACGCGCTACCCGCACTCCGTTCGGCAGCTTTACTCAAGTTTCAGTTTGCCCTACTTGCAACGGCACGGGGCAAGTGATTGAGGATAAGTGCGAAACTTGCGGCGGCCGAGGCCAGAAAGAAGTGATGAAAAAGCTGAAAATCACAATTCCGGCTGGGGTTGACAACGGTACTCGCTTGCGCGTTTCCAATGAAGGGGATGCCGGCAAACTCGGCGGGCCGCCCGGAGATCTTTACGTGTTCTTGGCGGTGAATGAAGACCCGCTATTTAAGCGCGACGGCACTAACGTTAGCTCGGAAGTGAAAATTAGTTATTTGCAAGCAATTTTAGGGTGCCGGTTGGAAGTGGAAACCGTAGACGGGCCTACGGAATTGTTGATTCCTAGCGGAACTCAGGCGAATACTGTTCTGACTTTGGAGAAAAAAGGGGTGCCTCGGTTGGGAAATCCAGTCAGTCGTGGCGATCATTTGATTACGGTGTCTATTGACATTCCGACTAAGGTGACGGCTGAGGAACGGGAGTTGCTGATGCAGCTTGCTAAGCTGAAGGGCGATCGTACCGGTAAAGGCGGCTTGGAAGGATTTCTGGGTAATTTGTTTCAGAAATAAGCAATTTTTGACACCAATTGGTGTCAAATTTTCCTGTTTGAGGATTCCCCGGCAATTTGTTTCAGTATCGGTCAAAAATTTGTGTGCAATTGCTCACAAAAATCTCAGGTGGGACGCTTCCTGGGCATTGCGTTTCAGCAGCGCTCAAAAAAGTGAGCGCAATTGCGCTCACTTTTTTGAGAAAGAATAATAGTCTGTGTCCAATTGGAAAGAAAATTTTAGATTCTCCAGTTTCCAGGCAACTTGTTTAAAAAAGTAAGGCTTTCAGGATTTGAGATTGCAAAAAGCATTATGAATTCAACATCGAAAATTGAAAATCCCAAATCCCCAGATGCCAAAATCGATCTGCGGGGTACTCCGTGTCCTCTGAATTTTGTCCGCACTAAACTGCGCTTGGAGCAAATGGCACCGGGTGCTGTTTTGGAGGTGTGGCTGGATGCTGGGGAGCCGATCGAACAAGTACCTGATAGTCTCAAAATGGAAGGCTACCAGATACTTGAAACGCAATTTGTCGCGGATGAGCCGGAGTCGGGCTTTTTTTCAATGAAAGTGCAGCGCCCAGAAGACAAGGAAGCAGGATGAGCCTGAATTCACCCTCGAGCGTGGGTACTGTAATTGCTGTTCAGGCTAACTTCTACCAAGTGAGGTTAGATCCCGAAGTCTCCATTGACGGGAAAAAGGCTCCCCTCGCTGATTCTCCGGTTCTCCTGTGCACTCGTCGCACTCGACTGAAAAAAATTGGCCAACAGGTGATGGTGGGCGATCGCGTGGTGGTAGACGAACCCGACTGGACTGACCGCCGAGGTGCCATTTCTGAAGTCTTCCCGCGCCAAACAGAACTCAACCGCCCGCCTGTAGCTAATGCCGATCGCATTCTCCTTGTTTTTGCCCTTGCTGAACCAGACTTAGATCCCGCATCATTAACTCGGTTTTTAGTCAAGGCCGAATCTACAGGTTTAGAAGTGAGTTTGTGCCTGAACAAATGCGATTTGGTCACGCCCCAGGAGTTGGGACAGTGGCGCGATCGACTTTCAGGCTGGGGCTACGAACCAATGTTTATTAGCGTCCGCAGCGGTGCAGGAGTTCAAGAAGCCGCCGCTAATGAGGAAAATGAAGTTTCTGAATCGGAACCCGGTTTCCATGCCTTAGTGGATAAAATGGAGCCATCTCTGCCGATTTATGAGAATCACCCCCAAGCTCCAAATTCGGTCAAGGCATTACATCCGTTAAACCCCGTACATAGCCCGTTGCCGAACTTGCTTCTAGACCACCTGCAAGGAAAAATAACGGTAATTTGTGGCCCTTCTGGGGTTGGCAAGTCCAGCTTGATCAACCAACTGATCCCCGCCCTGAACCTACGAGTGAACGCTGTTTCCGGCAAACTCGGCCGCGGGCGCCATACGACTCGCCACGTCGAACTATTTGAACTCCCCGGAGGCGGACTTTTGGCCGATACTCCGGGCTTTAATCAGCCGGCTCTCGAATGCGAACCCTCAGAGTTAGCGGAATATTTTCCAGAAGCGCGCCAGAGGCTGTCTTTGGGTAGCTGCCAGTTTAGCGACTGTTCGCACCGAGACGAGCCTAACTGTGTCGTGCGGGGCGGTTGGGAGCGCTATGAGTATTACTTGCAGTTTCTCGAAGAGGCGATCGTCCGCCAACAAGCTCTGCAAAACTCCAGCAGCGCCGAATCGAGTTTGAAGCAGCAAACCAAGTCGGATGGTACGCAGCATTACGAACCGAAGCTGCAAACTAAAAAATATCGCCGTTCTTCCCGCCGCGTTCAACACCAGTCACTCCAAGATATGTGTCAAGACTTAGAGGAATTGTGAGGAAGTCGCCGCCCATAGCCCGTAGGCACTAGAAAACAGTACCAAGACTTACCCAGAAACCGGGTTCCCTCGACGAAAATACTTCGTTGTACCCCGATGCCCCTTCGCAAAACCGGCGTTCTTTAGTCGCGAGTGCGTAAGTCCTGAGTACATTAATAGCTAAAATTAAATGGCCTTAGATTTGTTAAAAAAAGTAGAACAGAAGCAAAAGTTAGCGGGTACTGCAGGAGCAAAAATATTGTGAATATTCAAGAACTGTTTGAAAAAGGCGGCCCCGCCATGTGGCCCCTGTTGCTGTTATCGATTCTATCTTTGAGTACCATTATCGAGCGCTTGTGGTTTTGGGCGAGCCTCCTGAGCAAAGAAAAGCAGATAGTTAACCGCATTCTGGAAGCGGCTCGCAGCGATTGGGGGGCGGCTAACGAGATTGCCAGACAAGCTAACCGACAGCCGATCGGGCGATTTCTTTCTGCACCTCTGCGGCTCTACAATCCCGAACCAGATTTATTTCGACTCGCACTCGAAGCAGCAGCCGATGAAGAGTTGGCTTCGATGCGTCGCGGTGACAAAATCTTAGAAGCTACGATCGCTCTAGCCCCTTTGCTGGGCTTGCTGGGAACAGTTTTGGGCTTGATTAACTCGCTCAGTTCCATCCGTCTGGGCGACATCGGCACGTCGGCAACAACTGGCGTAACTTTGGGGATTAGCGAGGCGCTGATCACGACTGCTACTGGAATGATAGTAGCAATTTTTAGCTTGGCGTTTTATCGGATCTTTCAAGCTTTTTTGTTCAACCAGGCAAAAATATTTCGCAAAGCTGGAAATGAATTGGAATTGCTTTACAGGCAATACTGGCCTGCAGCTAATGCTAAGGGTCGAGCACCCGGTGCAGAATACAGCAATTCTTCTTTTGGTGCAGATGGTTTGAACAGGCGTTCTCTCAATTCTCAAGAATCGGGAGAACGGAATCGGGAGCCGAAATTGAAAGGTTCCGATCCGGCTGAAGATTCACCTTCTAATAATTAGAACCAAGGAGAACTGATGAAGATTAATCTAGATACTCCTGCTGAAGAGGCTCGGATTGAACTGGTGCCTTTAATTGACGTGATCTTTTGCATTCTGACGTTTTTTCTCCTGGCGGCTTTACAACTGACTCGGCAGCAAGCCATTAATGTGGATTTGCCTAAAGCGAAGACAGGACAAGTACAGATGCGAGAGATGCTGATTGTCAGCATTGACGATTTCGGTCAAACTTATATCGACCAATTGCCTGTTAATTACCAACAACTCGATCGAGTTTTAAAGAGTTTCCAAAGTAAAAATCCTACGGGGTTGATGGTGCTGTACGCTCCTCAAAATGCGAGATATGCCAAAGTTGTGGAGGTTTTAGACAAATTGAGAGAGGTAGGGGGCGATCGAGTTGCCCTGGCAACTCTTCCTAGTTCGGCTTCCTCCCCATCGCCCAATACCTCGCTTCCCAATTCGGGCATTCCTGCGGCACCTGCGATCGGCAATTCCGGTCAACCTCTGCCGTCTCCTGTGCCTCCGGGGCAGCAACAGTTCAATCCCAATCAGTTTCAATCTCCTCTCCCCGCTCCCGGGCAGCAGCAGTTCAATCCCAATCAGTTTCAATCTCCTCTCCCGGCTCCACAGCAGCCTAGCAACTTTGGGACAAATCAGGGCATTCCTCCTGTTTCGCCTGCACCCGCTGCTCCCAATTTCAGACCCGGAGCGGTCACTCCACCCCAGGATGGCGGGCCATCGAATTAGTCCGAAGGAAGAAAGAAAGAAGAAGGGAGAAGGGAGAACAGACAAATTCTCCGACTCTCCCCATCTGCCCCTCTCCCCATCTTCCGCTCTGGGCATCTCCCCCTCTCCTCCTCTTCCAATCTCCGCCTCTCCCCCTCTCCTCATCTCCCCATCTTCAGCTCTGGGCATCTCCCCCTCTCCTCATCTCCCCATCTTCAGCTCTGGGCATCTCCCCCTCTCCTCATCTTCCAATCTCCGCCTCTCCGCCTCTCCTCATCTCCTCATCTCCCCATCTTCAGCTCTGGGCATCTCCCCCTCTCCCGCTCTTCCGCTCTCCCCCTCGCGCAGAGAATCTCCGCCGGATTTGGTATAAAGGGCTTCAATTCTTTTGGTTCGTACTGAGCCTTTTTTCTCTTGACAAGTAGATACACTTGTATATGCCTGCGGAAGGAACTTTTGCAGACATCTCCCCATCTCTATCCCTAAGTAAGTTATTTCTTAGGACAGAGGGTAATTTTGTCAAATGATTGTTACCTTTTGTAATATATACTAAAGCGATATGGGCCATAGGGCATCCCGAAACCAACCGTCGATCGCTGAAACAACTTACAAATCTGGTTAATCCAGGTGTTCACTTTTAAGTCACCTTTACTTACAGAGGAGTCAAAGTCATGAGCCAACCAGCAGAATTGTCTTTGGAACAGCAATTTAGCCTGTGTTCCTTCAAAACACAGGTAAGTGACATGAGCCGTGAACAAGCTCAGGAGTTTTTGGTCAAGCTTTACGAGCAAATGATGCTACGGGAAACCATGTACCGCCATTTTCTGAAACACCACTGGGGTTTAGAACCTAACCCAGGCGTTGAGTAACCAAGAGTCGCAGTCGGCGACCTCCGTCTCTTACTCTCTTCCCTCAAGCGGAAAGGAGTTGGGGGTGATGGGGCGTCACTCGAAGGCAGAAGCTAGAAGACGTGTGTAGAGACTTGAGGAAAATTGGACAGTTTCTTTGTGGATTTCACTCGAATTGGGGAGTCGAGCTAAGCAGTTTGTCGATCGACACCACCGGAGAGCGCAAAGACAATTTATCGCGCCTCGACTCGAAAATTAGATAACTATGAATAAAAAGTGTTAATTTTTTAACCACTTAAAATTTTTAACAAATTAAATATATTTGTGTTTATTTGCAGCGGATGAGGTTTGACAACAATGGCGCTAGTCGGACATCTGAGCGCGACCTCCGACTAGCAAAACCTTCAGTTTTCACATCAATCCCTAGAACTGGCAACTGTGGACTCTAGAAAGAGTTATTCTGGCTGACGTTCCAGAGTCGCCTCCATTGTACTCGTCAAGTAATGACCAGACATGATGCCGCTAGATTGGTAGTAGCGGTTGTCATCAACCCGGTGAAGGGTATCAAAACCCGTCCGCCGCTGGCGTTCGTCTCCCAATACCCAATAACGCTGGACGATCGACTGGGGAGCAATCCAACCTTCGCCCTCGACGCGGGCGAGTTCGCTGTGTTGGAGTACAAAAGTATACTGCCGTTCATCGCTGTTGAGGTGTCCTCGATACTGCAAAATAATCTCTTCGCGATCGCCTCCAGGAAATACGAGCTTTGTCACCATACTGAACCAATCTGTTCGGTTCCAGCTCACTAAAGTTTTGCCTTTAACCGTAATTGGCACGCCATTGCGCTCAATCCAGCTTCCTTCGAGCGTCCATTGGCCAGATTCCATTAAAAACGTGTGAGCCACAGTGCTGTTCCTATGCTTTTCCTGCTGGCTACAATGCTGGTGCAACAACGCACAGCCGTTGTCCCTCAGACTCTATGCTATCACGCCCAACTGTGCCAACAAGAGTTAATTTCTCCTAAAAGTACCGATGTCCGGGCACCAGTAACTTGAGGCAGATTGCCGGGAATGCCCCGAACCCGCCATGCGGCTAAAACCGCGAATGCGATCGCCTCTTTAAAATCTACATTCAAGCCTGCCTCAGAAGTAGTCAACACTTGCACTGGATGCAATTGAGATTGCAATCGGCGTTTTAAGTAGAGATTGTGGCTTCCGCCCCCACATAGTAAAACTCGATCGGGCATAGCCGGTAAAAAAGTTTGGTAACTGTGAACGATCGAGGCAACAGTCAGTTCTGTCAGAGTAGCCAGCACGTCAGCAGGACTGAGGTTGTAACCTTGGGCCTCGACCAAACACCTGTCAAAATAGTCTACACCAAATAGCTCTCGCCCCGTTGATTTCGGCGGTGCTTGGCGGAAGAACTCTGACGCGAGCCAATCCTCGACTAAAGCTTGACAGGGAGTGCCCGATGCTGCCCAAGCTCCACCTTCGTCGATCGTCTTAGTGCCGCCTGAGAAGTGCTGCACTGCCAAATCTAACAGGGAATTCGCCGGGCCTGTATCCCAGCCCGATATGCCATTCCCCAGACTGAAAATCTCAGACTCGTCATTGTTTTCCCCTTTTCCTCTGGCAGGGAGATAGGTAACATTGCCAATTCCCCCCAGATTTTGGATGCAGAGGCTGATGTTGGGTTCCGGCAGCAGGCAGGCATCAACTATGGACACTAAGGGTGCTCCTTGACCCCCTGCAGCAATGTCTGCAGAGCGAAAGTTACTGACAGTAGTAATTCCTGTCAATTCCGCAATTAGCGCGCCCCGCCCGAGTTGCAAGCTGTAGCCCATTAACGCACCGGCGCTGTCTTTGGGGGCTTTGCCAGCAGGTCGGTGGTAGACGGTTTGACCGTGAGAGCCGATTAATTCGGCTTTATCATATTCCGCTTGCATTGTCAATGCCGCCGTGGCAAATTCTTGGGCAATCGCATCATCTAATTGGGCTAGTTCAGCCATTGACAAAGCTGAACCACTGCAAACCGAGAGAATTTGCGATCGCAAATTAGCAGGATAAGGGAAAGTCTTGCCTGCCACCAATTGCACTTTCAAGTCTGTTTGGGAACCGACCACATCCACCAAAGCAGCATCAATGCCATCCACCGACGTGCCGCTGATCAAACCGATAACGCGGGTCATTCAATTTTAGATTTTAGATTTTAGATTTTTAGATTTTAGATAGTGGGGTGTGATCGGGCGATCGAATATTATTTGAGGTCGATCGTCACGATCACCACAGTAATATTATCGCGTCCACCTTTATCCTTAGCTGCTTGAATTAAAGCATTTGCAGCGCCCTCGCAGGCGCGAATCGACTTCAGAGGCGAAGCAATCAAAGGATCGGAAAGTTCTTCAGTCAAGCCATCGCTGCAGAGCAGCAAGCGATCCCCAGGCTGCACGTCCACCGGCAAAATATCTATCTCCCGCAAATCATCGCGGCCCAAACACTGGGATAAAACGTGACGCCAAGGATGAGTGCGAGCCTGGTCAGGAGTTAGAGCCTTTCTTTTCACAGCCTGAGCCACCCAAGTCTGGTCTTCAGTAATCTGCTCCAAGCGAGAGCCGTGTAGCCGATACAAGCGAGAGTCACCGATATTAGCGCACCAGGGTCGGCCCTCATCCCTAAACATTAGAACCACAGCCGTAGTTCCCATATCAGCACGCTCCGGGTGGTCGAGCTGATCCGTCAAAATTGCTTGATTGGCAATTAAAAAAGCCTTTTCCAACAACAGCGGAGAATCCTCTGGCCCTTCCCAATGTTCGAGCAAATAAGATTGAATCGCCTGAGTCGCAATCCGGCTGGCTTCTTGACCTCCGGCGTGTCCTCCCATTCCATCGGCCACTATGAAAAATCGCCCGTCAGAGTCTATGTAGTACGAATCCTGATTTACGGAACGAACTAGCCCTGTGTCTGTCTTACCTGCGAAAGAGCGTTTCATAGATTGGGTGATTGGACTCATCGAACTTGAAAGCTTGATTTAATGGGGTGCGATTTTTTATTCCAAAACTTAAATCCCGAACGGACTTGAAATTCTGCAGCCCGCGATCGCGAGTTTTGGAAAAATTGCACTTCCTTGACCTCATATTGTAGATCGTATGATGGTAATCCCATCTTAAAATTTCCGTAAATCTAGTAAATTAAGCAGCACCTGCCAAAAAAAACTGGATTTCTACCCAAAATTAGAGGTTTTGCTGGCGAGAAATCTAGGCAGCAACCGGGTTTTTAGTCTCAAAGCGCGTAAGTGTTGTAAATTTCAGCAATCTGTGTTCAGCCAGCCAAAACTTAACATTCGATGTCAAATTTGGGCTGGCGAGAAATTTCAAACCTGAAATTTCAAATCGCAAATTGCACAATTATGACATCCTGTCTAAACGATCGATCCGCTTGAACAAACGCAGCATAGCAAACCCTGCACCCGCCGCCAGCACGGCAACAGCGACAGCCGGCCAGACTTGATTGCTGACAAACAAAATTGTCGCCGACAAAGTAAAAGCACTCATCAGCAAAGCATAATTCGTGCCCATTTGAGCGCTGCTCATGCGGCGAAGCAAGCGCTCTGTTTCTGCAGAACGGACGCGAATCCGCAAATCTCCCTGTTCGAGTTTATCAATAGTCTCCTCAATCCGGCGGGGCAAACCCAAAGCACTCGAACTCACCTGAGCCGCCTGACGACCGATTTCGTTAAAAATGCTGCTACTTGTATCATGGCCATTTCCATTAGTCATAAGCTGCATGGCAAAAGGTTGTGCCACCTCCATAAAGTTGAACTCGGGATCTAAACCGCGGCCCACCCCTTCGATTGTGGAAAAAGCTCGCATTACAAAAGTAAAAGTAGCTGGGAAGCGAAAAGGTTGGTTGTAGGCAATATCGTAAAGGTCGTCGGTAATCGCGCTCACAGACTGATTTTCAAAAGGCTTGTCCATGAAGTTATCCAGCATATACTGGATGCTGCGGCGCACCGGACTCATATCACCCGTAGGCACCAAAGCTCCCAAATTGATCAGAGAATCCATAATCCGCTGTCCATCCTTGGAAGCAATGCCGTAGAGCGTCTCCATCAGTCCTTCGCGGACGTTCGACTGGATTTGCCCCATCATGCCAAAATCATAGAAAATCAGACAACCGTCAGCACTAACAGCGATGTTGCCGGGGTGTGGGTCAGCGTGGAAAAAGCCGTCGTTGAGCAACTGGCGCAAATAAGCTTTTGCCCCCAACTGAGCGATTAATTTACGATCGATACCGGCAGCTTCCAAGGCTTCGTAGTGGCTGATTTTAATCCCTGGCAGGTATTCCAAAGTCAGCACTCGCGGAGCCGCGTACCGCCAATAAACCCTCGGCACCCGCACCCAGTCACAGTTGCTAAAATTGCGGCGAAAAGTATCAGCATTCCGGCCTTCATGGAGATAGTCAATTTCCAGCCACAGAATGCGACAGCATTCCTCATAAATCCCCATCCAATCTCGGCCGCGGCCCCACTTAGGATGGTTTTGAAAGTAACGGGCAATTCCCTTAAGAATTTGCAAATCGATCTCGAACAGCTTCCGCAGTCCCGGTCGCTGCACCTTAACCACCACTTCCGGGCCCGAATGCAGTTGAGCTTTGTGTACCTGACCCAGACTTGCAGCGGCCAGGGGCACCGGGTCAAAGCTGCGGTAGAGTTCTTGAACTGTCTTGCCCAAATCTTGCTCAACAATTACCTCTAACTGCTCGTAGCTGAAAGCAGGCACTTTATCTTGCAGCTTAGAAAGTTCCTCGACAAACTCTGCCGGGAACAAGTCGGCGCGGGTAGAAAATAACTGCCCAACTTTAATGAAAGTTGGCCCCAAATCCAAGAGTGTTTCTCGAACCCAGATAGCTTGAAAGCGGCGTCTGGCAACTTTCTTTTCTTCAGTCACGCCTCCCCAGTAGCTCCAATTTTTGCTGTCGAGCCAGAGGGAAGCCAGCCAGAGCAAGACAAAGGCCCAAATGTCGAAGAAGCGCCGCTTCCGGGAATATTTTTCACGGTTCCAGCGATAAGCTTTACTTTTGTAGGATTTACTAGCAGTTTTTGGCTCATCGGCTTCGCCAGTGGGCTTGGGGGAGCGCTGGCGATTAACAGAGTCATCAAGGAGAGCAGACACTTGGGTTCCCAAATTGCTTATTTTATGTTGTTGCTTTGATTGAAAGTAGGAGCGCAGGAGCGCAAAGCAATGCGCTCACGTAGTAAATAATAGTTGCGATCGAAATTGAGCGCTAGGGCAAACTGCTGCGGTAGCGCTGCAATTCCGATCGCACCAGAGCCACTTCGGCGCGCAGCTCGTCAATAGTCGCTTGCAAATCTGCAGGATGGATGTCTTGAATGGTAGTGGTGCTTGCAGTGCCAGTTCTGGTCTGCATCGCCTCATCCGACGCTCGATTTGCCCGTTCCACAACTCGATCGGTGAACTGTCGCAGGCGTTCTCTTTGTTCTGCGTCAAATTTGCCGAGTTCAGAGAAAGCGTTGGTTGCCGCGCTTTCTAATTGCTCGTACAGTGCTTCGGCAAGTGCTCTGCCTACAAAAAAAGCATGAACTGGGGGTTTACTCATAAAAAATCTCTGTGCGCTTCCGCAACAAATTATAACTTGCTTGTCCCCGATGATGCTTGCTCCCAAAGGAAGGAAGTTTGGGGGAATTGACACTCGCACCCCGAGTGTCGGGGGTGGGATTGTTGAGAGTTAGAACACTCTAACGCGCCACGGCTTAGCCCAAAAGCCTCGCTTACACTTGCTCAAATTCGAGGTTGGGGTTGCTTTGTACCAAAATATTTGCAGCTTGGCAGTATTAATACGCGACATCACACCACCTCAGCGCCCCGCACATATTCTAACATAATTTAAATCAAAATAGAAAACAGTCCTGCATTTTTTGGCGGGCATTTGGATTGCAGAGGGAATAGGAAATATTCGATAAACTTAGAGGGCGACTGTTGGGATTTTCAGCTTCGACGGAAGTTTTTGGAAGATAGTCGTTGGCTAGGTAGGGCCTTATTATCTAAACTAATGAGCAGATATTTGCTGACTCATAAAACCAAGTATTTGTCCGCACTTTGAACCAACAAAAACCATACTAATTTGTCGCAGGTTCGGGAAAAGGCATCGTGGGATCTGCCACAGGCGGTGGTGAATCAGGTGCGATCGAACTATCTGAATTGTTGCCACTGGGACTTGGTATCGCAGGATCAGGCGATCGCTCGATCGGCGACGCTATTACTGGCGACGGGGATTCCGACGGCGGCAGGGTTTCAGCGCTAGCACTCTCAGGGGCAGGCGCGGCGGGCGCGGCGGGCGGTTCTGCAGGCAGGGGCGCAACTTCTGGTACTGGTGCGGCTTCTGGTTGGGGATCTGGCTCGATTTCGGTTTGAGGCTCTGGAATGGGGGACTCAGAAGGCTCCTGTGCGGGTTCGGGCGTCGGCGATGGCTCAGGTTCCGGTTCGGGTTCTGGGGCGGGAGTTTCCTGGCTTGGAGACTCAGAAGGTACGGCGCTAGTTTCTGAGGGATCTTCGCTCTGTTCGGGAATGTTGGTGCTGTCTAAGGGGGGTTTGGGGCGCTTGTTGAGTTCGATCGGATAGAGAGGGCTGCTTTCGACAGACGGCTGCCCGAACATCGGCCCTGACAAATCGCGGGATTTGAGCAAATCTTCCAGAGATGGGAAGGAATCAATTTTGGGACGATTGCTGAGACTGGTGCTGTTGTAGTGCCATGCTAGGTCAAAACCCATCCAGCCTGCAATTGCAGCCGTTACGACAAACGCTAGAAAAGTCAACTGCGGCGGGGGAGGTGCGGGCAATCTTAGACTTTGCTTGCCTTTTCTTTTTACTGATACTCGCTCTGTTTCTTGCAGCATGGTGAGCCAATTTTCGACTGTCTGAGGGCGGTTTTGGGGGTCGATTTCGAGTCCCTGAAGGATGGCTCGCTCGATTCCTGGGCTGAGGTTGGGCTGAAATTGCCGTAACTCAGTCAAGGGAATGCGATCGCGCAGGGGTGCTGCTACGGGCGCCACGCCGGAGAGTAAGTAGTAGAGGGTGGCTGCGATCGCGTAGATGTCAGTGGCCGGTGTACATTTACCGTCATAGAGGTATTGTTCGATCGGCGCGTACCCGGGGGAGAGCAAGTTAGTGTGGGTTTGTTTGGTGCCGGCGGTAAAGCCGCGGGGAATTCCGAAATCTATTAACATTACTACGTGAGAATCGGCTCGCCGGATAATATTTTCTGGCTTGATATCTCCGTGCAGCAATCCGCTGTGGTGAACTGTACTTACGGCTGAGGCTATTTGCCGAATATAGTGCAGGGCCTGGGGTTCTGGCAGCGGCTGATCGGTTTCGACTATTTGGGCGAGAGTTTGGCCCGGAATGTAGTCCATTGCAATAAAAGACTGTCCGGCTTCTTCAAAAAAGTCAATTACCCTGACTATGTTGGGATGCTGACACCGCGAGCGGCGTTGGGCTTCGGCAATAAACTGCTGCTGAAATTGGGCAGATTCTGGGTGTTGGCGCAGACTTTCGTTGAGGGTTTTGAGTACGACGGTTTGGTTTAAATGGGTGTGGATAGCTCGGTAAGTGATGCCGAACCCTCCTATCCCTAAAGTCGCGTTAATTTTGTATTTGCCCTGTTGCAGGACTGTTGCTGGCGCTAAGTTCATCTTCAGTTGATGCCGTTTCCCAAACTATGCTACCGCCTTTGGGTTATTTCGCAGAGTTAGGGGTGAGGTTTGAGCGATCGGCGCCCTAGTTTTAGCTTTAGCTCTGCTATATCTTTAATCTTGGCATCCCCACGTCATTTTATCTGTCGTAGGTATTGTGAAAATTAACGCTCCGGCTTTCCAATAATAAAAATCCCGCTCTTGTGGAACGGGAAAGCCATCAGGGTGCATCTATAATATCTGATCTGACTCTAACTTATGGGGGGTACAACCCCTCATTGCTTTAACAAGTCTTTAAAATTAGTCGATTTTTGTAAAAATTTAGGTTTTATGTTGACTTATAATCAATTTTATGGGATTGAAGATTGCCGCATCGCGCTCTTGAGCTTGGGGAATTGAGACTCTCAGGTCTGAAGAGACGCTCGATTCTTGAATAGACTAGGGGAGAGAGCAATTTTTGCAATCTGGCTGCGATCACTTCAGTTGAGGCGAACTGGTACATTCCGATGGCGAATATGATCTGGATTTATAATACGTCGTTTTCCCCTGCTGCTCCCAGAGTCACACCTTACAGACCAAATTACCTTTTTGGCT
The DNA here is from genome assembly GCF_036701035.1 of Microcoleus sp. Pol7_B2. Lineage (NCBI taxonomy): Bacteria > Bacillati > Cyanobacteriota > Cyanophyceae > Oscillatoriales > Microcoleaceae > Microcoleus > Microcoleus sp. Pol7_B2. The sequence goes on from NZ_JAUBQB010000090.1 coordinate 23,881, forward strand.
CAGATGAAGTTCAGGCGAGCGGCCTAAAATGAGAAAGAGGCATCGTATCGGGCTTAATCTTGAGACTGCAAATGGCTCAAACCTTGTAAATAAAAAGGCTGTAAGCATTCTCCCGACATTGGTAGCCCAGAGCCATAAATGCTTCAATCGCTGTTCGCGTTACACAGCAAGGCCTGGAGGCAAGCTCAAGTTCCCCCCAAGGGGGGAACTTGAGCTTAAGTTGTCACGAATGGGGTCTTCCTGGTAACGATAAGCGATCGATTAGCAATTAGCAGCAATTAGTAATTACTTATTCTTTGGTTTGAAAATGTCTGTTAAACAATCACATTACGAAACTTTACTAGCAGAGTACAGCGAATCTTCGGCCGCGATCGCCCTGCTGAAAAAATATCGCGTTTACATGGAAATGATTCCGAGTATCCGCCGCGCCCATGAGAGTTTAATCACAATTCCTTTGCCAATTGCGCGCTTGCGGGACGGGGTTTCGTATGCCGGAAGCAGCGGCACTAGCATATCGCCCGGACAGGCAGTTTGTTTGCCCTGCGATTTGGCCATTTTGATGTGCGATCCAGAATGGAAAGTTAAAATAGGAGTGGAAATTTTGATTTTCATTCATCGTCCGGGCGAAGAGTTTTCTGAGTTGCTCGGCCGCTGGCGGCAGTCTCAAGTTTGGCTGGATAAAGGTTACGAATGGGTGATGCCGCAGCGCTACAGACATATTTACAGCGATGAAGCTGAGGCTGTCCATCCGCTATTTGTTTTGTTTGAGGAAACGCCGGAACTGATTCAACGGGGTTTGATGGCGGCTGGTTTGCCGTTTGTGGTGGAAAGTTTCGAGTCGGGGAGTGAAGAAGTAGAGGAGGAAGAGTTTCTGGGTAGCGGGGAACTGGGAAGTATTGGTGAAGAGAGTTTTGATTTGTAGGGTGGGTGCGATCGCCTATAGCCATCCTATTGCTTGAAATAAAGTAGATTTTTTTCAACGAACTGCAGAGGGCGCTCTGGGCGCAGAGAAAGAGAAAAGAGAGAAATATTGATGTTTGTGAAGCCCTAAGTGCGTTGTTATACGAAATTCTGGTTAGCTACCCCCCTTAGAATATAGTAATCCTAAATCAGTTGCCAAAATATTGGGCTTCACTAATCCTGATTAATTTGGTATTAATTCCGAGTTTTTATAAAAAAAGCCATACATCTCTAGCTTGGGAAAATCAAAAGTCTGACAATCAGTTACAAGCATAAATAGTTTTGGCTCTTCATTAGTTAATATGCTCAATGAATAGCTAAGGCAGGAAAGAAAGACAAATGAAGCTAGCAAAATAGTTGGTAAGCTGTTGTGCATTTAAATTGTATGTTGAGAGCGGGCTTTCCTGCCCAACCTCTACTCCCCACCAAAGTTAAAATTTCTTTTACCATGCAATTTAAATGCGGATTAGCTTATACTCTTTACCTGGTTTAACAGAGAAAGCTAATTTATTATTAACTATAAGCCCAACCTAGAGGGGTTAGGTGGATTGAACAGCCATGAAAACGAATAAAAAAAAGATAAAATTGTTAACAAAGCTGTTGAAAATCGAGAAATAAAAGTAATTTTATATCGCCGCTAGGAAGGAATTAGAATCATTTTACAGGTGGCATAAATTGTCAGTAAATTAACTTTACACATGGTAAAAAAAGTCATAAATTACATCAACATTCTCTATACCTAGTCAAAAAATTACCTTGGAAATAAGCTGTTCAGCATCTAAAACGCATATTGTATGGTATAGTATAATAATTTTAATAAAATTAATACCTACTAAAAACTTCCTCAGTTCTGAAACAAAGAAAACTCTGTAACAAGCATTAAAAGACCATGAGCATCCAGATATTCGACAAAGAGCGTTAATATTTTTATTACTAAATAACGGAAGCTCACAAGCTCAAACTACTGAAGTAATTGGATGTTCTCTCCGAAAAGTTGCCTATTGGAGTGTTCACGGTGATCCTGAAATTTTAGACAGTTTTAAAGATAACAGGATGAAGGGTAATTACCGAAAAGCTACAGAGAAATACATTAATTTACTTTTAGAAACACTTGAAGTAGACCCGGAAAAATATGGTTATGAGTTCGGAAGATGGACAACAGCTAGACTTGCAACATACAGCAAATTCCATGTAAATGTGGTACACTACATTCAGTACATCAGCAGAAAAAATGAAAGCTTATTCGC
>NZ_JAUBQB010000091.1:0-22469 GCF_036701035.1 Microcoleus sp. Pol7_B2
ATCTTGCACTTTATTCTCGATCACGCGCTCGAAACCTTTCGCGACGCAATATGCACTCGATTATTCAGCAAGCCCTAGATAGGCTAGCACCAGATAAAATAAAGTAAAAATTCCATCCGCACTACCCGTTGAGATGGCTGCGAGCTCTCGGTTCAAAAGTGGAGATTTTGCTACCTTGGCATTGGCGGGGGGAAATGGCTACAGAAATTCAAAATACTTGGAATTTATACAAATAGAAAGACAGAAATCGACGACAGCCGATCGATCTATTGTGGAAAACTTGCCCTTTTCTGTGGAAAACCCCCCTTTTCCTGTGGAAAACTGCTACTAAATTAAGTGCGATCGCTTTAATTCCCTTGATAGCATTTAAAAAATTAAAGGAATTGCGATCGCAAAAACCGCCTTCCTCCTTCATCCCTCAACCTGCTGTTTGCTGGAGATACAGCCTAAATATTGCCTCCTTCACATCGATACTCTTCCAGCTTCAGTCTATCCGTTACATCCTTTAAATCCGTTACACTCATCCGTTACCCAACTTCACGCTTAACTTCTTCCTTCTCTCCAGAATCGTAGCTAATTTGGTCGGAATGGTAAGCCGGCGGCTCAACGTGAATTAAGATGCGTACAGGGCTGAAACGTTCTTTCAAACGGGCTTCTACTTCTTCTGTAATCCGGTGAGCTGTTTCTACATCGACAGCATCCACGATCGTGTGCATCTCAATAAATACTTGACGCCCTACAACCCCACGGGAGGCGATCGAGTGACAGTTGACAACCCCCGGTACATCGATCGCGATCGCCTGAATAACTTCCGGTGCGATCGCCATTTCATCCACCAACCAAGGCAGATTTTCCCTTAAAACCTTCCAACCGCTGCTAAATACCAAAACAGCCACAGGAAAAGACAAAAACACATCCAGGGATTGTAATTGAGGTATATTCCAAACCTGGCCTTGCCAAACACCAATCAACCCGCCGATAACCATAATTGTCACCCAAACATCGCTCATCGTGTGCTGAGCGTCAGCCACTAAAATCGCGCTACCGAGACGTTGGCCAACACTGCGCTCGTAAAAAGTGACAAAAATATTAATCCCCAGTACAATCAGCAAAATCCACAGTTCATTTGGGGATATTTTGACAACTTTACCCCCGTTAATCAGCCTTTCGACAGCACCGCTGAGAATTTCAAAACAGGCAATTCCCAGAAAAGCAGCAATTCCCAGAGCTCCGAGAGCATCAAATTTTTGGTGTCCGTAGGGATGATCGCGATCGGGCTGCGGATTGGCATAATGATTAGTTACCAATCCTAAAATATTATTAGCGCTGTCCGTGACGCTGTGCAAAGCATCTGCCAGCAAACTGAGGGAACCAGTCAGCCATCCCACGGCTGCTTTAATTGCCATCACCAGCAAATTTAGCAATAAAGTAATTATTAAAACCTTGCGGACTTCGGAACGGTTATCGGCAACCATAAACTCTCCTCGACCTGCCGTCAAGTTTTCTGGTTTCTAGTTTAAAGCTTATCAAGTCATAACAGGTTAAAACTCTTGTGTAATCTAGCTTGCGACTAGATTTATATTCATTAATTTAGCCGAGCTTCTTGAGACAAATTTTAATTAATAGCAGTTTCGCCGCCCAATTTTGCTGGCAGGTACTTATTTTAGGTTATTGTATATTTTATCATTAACAATTGTATGTTAAATTTCATTGCCCATGTCTCTTTCTCCGCTGACACTGAATTTAGTCGAAGGTTCTGTCTCCTTTAGCTTTTCCCCGCAAGCCGCGCGGGATTTGCAAAGCGATATTGCAGCTTTGATGGAAAGCTTGAAAGCTGTAGCAGCCAAAACCGCTGGCGCTAAAGCTTCTCCCCAAAAACCGATGGAATATCGGTATGCAGGAGATGTATTTTTAGAAGTTTTCTGCAACCCGAATATCTGGCCAACTCCTTTTGCTGCAAAAGTGCTGATTACGGTTAGGGACGATCGCGTGCGCGTGACCACCGAAGCCGAACTCAGCCGCCTGCGCGACGATCTCGCTCAGTATATCGAACAAGTCGGTTGAGATTCTCAACCTGAAACGCTCTGGTTTTAGATTCCCGACTTCTTGAAGAAGAACAGGCTTTCCGGCTTCATAAAGAGTTAATTTTATTGTGGGGAGTAGGGGTTGGGCTTCTAGCCGGCCCCTGAAAGGCTTATTGAAAGGGGATAACTATCTGCCGCAGAAGCCGACCATTCCCACATTGAACCTGCATAATTCTTAGCATTAAATCCCACATTTGTCAAGACACAAGTCAACCATGCAGAACGAATTCCCCCGGAGCAATAACTCACAATTTGAGTTGACTGCGAAACTCCTTTTTGCTGCAAAATAGCAACTATTTCCCCGCGATCCAGCAGTTTTCCCTGTTTGTCCATTAACTGTTTGTAATAGAGGTGAACCGCACCGGGAATGTGGCCGCCCCGCTTTTCTCCGTAAGGCGTTTTACCTGCATATTCTCGCGGCTCTCTGGCGTCAATAACTGCTAAATTAGCATCTCCTAAAATAGCTTTAAATTCATCACGCTGAATTTCCCAATTCGATCGGCGAGATATTACAAAATCTCCTGTTTTCGATGGATTGTTTGCAGCTTTTACTCGATTAAATCCAGCTTTGATTAAAGCCCGATCTCCTCCATCGACAAAAACTGCTTTTTCGTGTCCCAAAGTCCGCAACATCCAAACAATTCTTCCGTCTTCGCCCCACCCTTTCACAGAATCGGCAACCACTATCACAGGTTTGTCTTGACAAATACCAATTGCTTGCAGTTTTTGAGTTAAAACTGTGTTATTTTCGATAATTTTTCCCTTGTGGGGAAAGTCGGAACGCGAAAATTCCTGCCAAGTTACGGGAATAGCTGGTGGGAAACGGCAAAACCACTTTAAAACAGGTTGACGAGCATCCAGCAGAGTAGCGCCCCCTGACAGTAATTGCTTAGCTAAATCTGCATTTACTATCCAGTTATTTGCTAAATTACCCAGTAAATTAGACATAATTTATTGAGTAACTTGGGCTGTATTAGCACCGCAGGCTAAAACCCCTTTGGTATTAGTTGGATTAGGTGGTTTAGTTTTGCCAGGAGCAACATTTAGACACAAGATTGTTTGGGTCTTGTTTCCCACCAAAAAGACTCCCCCCACAAAACTTTTGAGATTAGCTTGCTTCGATACTCCGTAGTTAAATACAGCACCTTTTTTGACCATGGCGATCGAGTAGCTGTAATTGGCTGCGGCAGGTTTAATTTGGAGACCCATATAAACCAATAGATTGGAAACAGAACTTGTAAAACCTGCTTTTTCAGCATAGTAAACTTGCTGAGCTTTATTCATCGAACCCACAAATTTTTTCGCTTGTGATTCCTTAGCTTTAAGCGTTTGTGACACTTGAGCTTCCGAGACAGGACTGAAAACAACTGGCAGAGTTAGAACTGCGATCGCAACTTTGATCTGCCAGTGGCTGCTATAAATCCTGCTTAATTTCACAGAAACCAGGTGGAATGAGCAGTTGAGAAACATATAATTAAACTAATTGTTTTGCCTGAAACTGTCTCAACGCCCCAGGAGCAACGGTGCCGTGTTCTGTGATTATTCCCGATATTAATTCCGCCGGAGTTACGTCAAAAGCGGGATTGTAAAATTCTACTCCCACAGGACAAATTCGCGTAGTTCCCACTTGATACATTTCAACTGGATCGCGTTCTTCAATGGGGATTTTGCTGCCGTCGGAAAGTTCAAAATCAATTGTTGACAGAGGAGCGGCGACAAAAAACGGGACGTTGTGAGCTTTGGCAACAATTGCTAAACTGTAAGTGCCAATTTTATTGGCGGCGTCGCCGTTAGCAGCGATTCTGTCTGCACCGACAACTACTGCGTGAATCATGCCGAGTTTCATGCAGTGAGCCGCCATATTGTCGGCTATTAATGTGACAGGAATTCCTTCTTGTACGCATTCCCAAGTGGTGAGTTTTGCACCTTGGAGACGCGGCCGAGTTTCGTCTGCAAAAACTCTTCCGAGTCTTCCTTCTCGCAAAGCAGAACGAAATACACCTAAAGCAGTACCGTAGCCGGCAGTTGCCAAGGCACCTGCATTGCAGTGAGTTAGTAAGTTCAATTTTTCTGGTGTAGCTGGCAGAACTTCTAAACCTTTGTCGCCGATATCTTTACAAGTTTGCAAGTCTTCTGCTTGAATGGTTTTGGCCATTTCTAACAAAGTTTTTTGCACTTGTTCGACAGAACCGCTAGTTCTCTCGGCAGTTTTGAGCATTCGCGATATTGCCCAAAACAAATTAACCGCAGTCGGACGAGTCGATCGCAATAACTCGCCAACTTGTTCTAGTTTAGTAAAAAACTCGGTGCGATCGCCCGTTTCGATTTCTCGCGCCCCCAAATACATCCCGTAAGCTGCTGCTACCCCGATCGCCGGAGCACCTCGGACTATCATAGTTTTAATCGCCTCAGCCATATCTTCGCAGCGGCTAATTTCGACTACACCGTATTCTTTCGGGAGTCGGTTTTGGTCAATTAGCAGAACTCTGTCTTCTTTCCAAGTGACGGGGGAAACAGGGGAGTTTTGAGCGGTCATCTATTTCAATTATGTGAGGGACAAGTTTCTATGATGCCATGAAGGCGACTATTCCTCTATGTTATGAGGGACACGCTGAATTTGCCAAAATCCCAGCCTTGCGGTTTGAGATTCGAGACTGGAGATTTGAGATTGAAGAATGGCTGGATACGTACCACTCTCTGGGTTTGGAATTTGCGTAGAGTTGGATTCTTGTTCACAAAAGTGTACTTAGTAAAAAACCGAACATTAAGTTGTGTAAATTATACTTACGTTTTTTGAAAAATTTCCGTAATCGGGAACAAGCTAGCTGTACCTGAAGTCTGATTTTTTTAAGTTGAGAATGAAAAAGTGCGATCGAGTAACTTTCCAGCTCCAACAGATTTACAAGAATCACAAAAATAGATAATTGTAAAGCTTTGTCTGTACAACTCTTTTACTAAGTTAAAGGCGGGTTTTGTGCTAGCCGTATTTGTGGTGGATTGAAGTAGCGACTATCATCGCACGGAAACAACATTGTGAAAACCTAACTAGGTGCATGGGGGAACAATAATTATGAAAAACCAACAAATAGTATTCGTAGATTCAGCAGTTGAAGATTGGCAGAGTCTGGCGGTCGGTGTTAAAGCGGGTACAGAGTTAATTTTAGTCGATCGCACGCGGGACGGCATCGAACAAATTGCCGAAGCATTGCAGAGCCGCAAAGGTATAGAAAGCGTTCACATTATTTCTCACGGGGAATCGGGAAGTTTGCAGCTAGGGCCAACTAGCCTAAATTCCGACAATTTAGAAACATATCGCGACAGTTTGAAACAGTGGTTTTCGTCATCTGTCAACTCAATTAAAAATCGATTTGAAATTCTGCTATACGGATGTAACGTAGCAACAGGTGAAAAAGGAGAGGCTTTTGTACAAAAGCTGAGCAAGTTAACAAAAGCTAATATTGCTGCTTCTTCAGATATTACGGGCAGCGCCCAAAAAGGCGGAAACTGGATACTTGAATACGCTACTGGAGCGATTAAAACAGGATTGGCGCTCGATCCGGAGGTAATGGCAAGTTACGCGCATACCTTGGCGACGTTTACTGTTACTAATACCGCTGACTCTGGGCCTGGTTCGCTGCGACAAGCGATTACGGATGCGAATGCAGCGGCGGCACCGCCGCACAATATTAACTTTGCCATTCCCGCAGCAGGCGTTCAGACGATCGCGCCCCTGAGTTCCTTGCCACCCATCACTACGGCTGTAACTATCGACGGTTTCAGTCAACCAGGGGCGGCTTCGGGGAACTTGCTAATTGAGCTAAGTGGATCCAGTGCCGGGCCTGGAATCAACGGCATACTAATCATTGGTAGCAACAGCACTGTCCAAGGACTGGCGATCAATCGCTTCACCAACTCCGGGATATTCATCGCAGGCAACACTTCGACGGGAAATTTAGTGCGGGGCAACTACATCGGCACCAATCCAGCAGGGACTGCTGCCTTGCCCAACGTCAGTGGCGTGGTGGTTGACAATGCACCGGGCAACACGATCGGCGGAAGTACACCAGCCGATCGCAACATCATTTCTGGCAACAGTCTTTTCGGCGTATGGCTCAACAATACCGGTGCAGCAAATAACATCGTCCGAGGCAACTACATAGGTACGAACCCCGCAGGTACTGGTGCATTGGCAAACGGCGGCACTGGCATACAGGTTCAAGGTGCGCCCAACAACACGATTGGCGGGACTAACGCAGCCGATCGCAACTTGATTTCTGGCAATGGCAGCGCTGGCGTATTTATCGATGCTGCCACAGCCACAGGCAACACTGTGCTGGGCAACTTCATCGGCACCGACATCAACGGTACCGCAGACTTGGGCAACGTCGGTTTTGGCGTGATGGTACAGAATGCCTCCGACAACACGATCGGCGGAAATACTGCAGGTGCGCGCAACATCATTTCCGGCAATAATGCTTTCGGTGTAGTCATTCAAAACGCCCCTGCTACCAGCAACGCTGCCACACGCAACAGAGTCGTGGGCAACTTCATCGGCACCGATGTCAACGGCACCGCAGACTTGGGCAACACCTTGACTGGCGTGCTCATACAGGATGCTGCCAGCAACACGATCGGCGGCACTGCTGCGAACGATCGCAACATCATTTCCGGCAATGACGGCTTCGGCGTCCAAATTCTCAACGCCAGTGCCACTCTCAACTCTGTAGTCGGCAACTACATCGGCACCAACTCCGCCGGCACTGCTGCCTTGCCAAACACTATTGGTGTAGTTGTAGACAATGCACCCAGCAATACGATCGGCGGTAGTGTCGCAGGCGCTGGCAATATCATTTCCGGCAACAGCAGTCCCAGCGCAGGTTTAGGCGTGCAGATTACAGGGGCCTCTGCAACAGGCAACACTTTGCGCGGCAATTTCATCGGCGTTGCAGCCAACGGTACTAGCCCCTTAGGCAATAGCTCGATCGGAGTACTGATTACCGCTGCCGCAAGTAATAATGCGATCGGCGGTACAGCAGCAGGTGAAGGAAATATCATCGCCAACAATGGCAATATCGGCGTAGGTGTTGACTCCGGTATCGGCAACCGCATCCAAAACAACTCGATCTTCGCCAACCTTGGCTTAGGCATCGACCTCGGCAACAACGGCATCACCGCCAACGATGCAGGCGACGCCGACATCGGTGCAAACAACCTCCAAAACACTCCCGTACTCACCACCGCTACCGCCAGCGCTGGCAGCGTCACCGTCGGGGGAACTTACAACAGCATTCCCAGTGCCAATTTCACCCTCCAATTTTTCGCCAACAATCCCCCGGGAACCCAAGGTCAAACCTTAATTGCTTCTATCCCGGTAACTACTGACGCTGCAGGCAACGCTGCTTTCAATCAAACTTTCCCAGCAGCAGTCACCGCAGGCCAATTAATCACCGCCACAGCAACCGACGCCGCCGGCAACACTTCGGAATTTTCCGCACAGCCTGTTCCAGTTGTCGTACCGCTGAGTACGATCACCGGCATCAAATTTAACGACATTGACGGCAACGGCACTCAAGCTGCCGGAGAACTTGGCGTTCCCGGAGTTACAGTTTTCCTCGACACCAACGGTGACGGCATCCTGGGTGCCGGCGAAACTTCCGCAACTACCGGGGCTGACGGCAGTTTCACTTTCCCAAACTTGCCTGCTGGCACTTACAGCGTGCGGGAGGTTGTACCGGCTGGAAGCCAACCAACTACTCCCAATCCGGTTGCAGTGACGCTGGCAGCAGGCCAAACTACTCCTGCTACAGTTAATTTCGGCAACCAAGCAATACCAGTACCGCTGAGTACGATCGCCGGCATCAAATTTAACGACATTGACGGCAACGGCACTCAAGCTGCAGGCGAACTTGGCGTTCCCGGAGTTACAGTTTTCCTCGACACAAACGGTGACGGCATCCTCGGTGCCGGCGAAACTTCCGCAACTACCGATGCTAACGGCAGCTTTACTTTCCCCAACTTGGCCTCCGGTACTTACAACGTCCGGGAAGTCGTGCCGCCAAACAGCCAGCCAAGTACTCCCAATCCGGTTGCAGTCACGCTGGCAGCAGGTCAAACTACTCCTGCTACGGTGAATTTCGGCAACCAAACTATACCCGCTGTATTGGGCAGCATTACTGGTATAAAATTTAACGACATTGACGGCAACGGCACTCAAGCTGCCGGAGAACTTGGTGTTGCCGGAGTCATTGTTTTCCTCGACACTAACAACGACGCCATTCTCGATGCCACAGAAACTTCGGCAACTACCGATGCTAACGGCGGCTTCAATTTCCCCAACTTGCCTGCGGGCACTTACAACGTTCGGGAAGTTGTACCCGCCAACAGCCAGCCAACTACTCCCAATCCGGTTTCAGTGACGCTGGCAGCAGGTGAAACGACTCCTGCTATAGTTAATTTCGGCAATAGCCTCCAGACGGGCACCATAACTGGCATTAAATTCAACGACACCAACGGTAACGGCACTCAAGATACCGGAGAAATTGGCATCCCTGGCGTCACGATTTTCCTTGACACTAACAACAACGGCACTTCAGACACCGGAGAAACCCAAGTTACTACCGGTACCGATGGCAGCTACAGCTTCCCTAACCTGCAAACAGGCACTTACAACGTCGGGGAAGTGGTGCCGACAGGTTTTACACCAACCACCCCTAACCCCCGAACCGTTCCCTTAGATCCAGGTCAAACTTCCACTGCCAATTTCGGCAACCAACAAGTCCCGCCAACACCAACACCAACCCCGACTCCGACTCCGACTCCGACTCCGACTCCGACTCCGCCTCCGACTCCCGTCCAACAAAGCAGCATCAGCGGTATTAAATTCAACGACGGCAACGGCAACGGTACTCGGGATGCGGAGGAAACTGGTCTTTCGGGATGGCAAATTTTCCTCGATGCGAACGGGAACAACTCTTTAGATTCGGGCGAAACTACTGTTACCACTGACAATTCTGGTAATTACAGTTTCAACAACCTCAATCCCGGCACCTACAATGTGCGGGAGGTGCAGCAGACTGGCTGGACGCAAACTACTGCTAATCCGGCGGCGGTTAATCTGGGCAGTGGCGAAAGTCGTAGTGGAATTAATTTCGGCAATTTCCAAAATATTAGCATTAGCGGCAGCAAGTTTAATGACCTCAATAACAATGGGGTTTTGGACACTCAAGAACCGCTCTTGCCGAACTGGCAACTCTTCCTTGACGCTAACAGCAATAACTCTTTAGATACTGGAGAAGTTAACACTTCAACTGATAGTTTGGGCGGCTACAGTTTCGCTAATTTAGGACCGGGAACTTATCTAGTTCGGGAAGTAAATCAACCTGGTTGGACGCAAACTACTGCCAATCCTGCTGATATTATTGCTGTCAGCGGCACTAATGTTAGCAATATTAACTTTGGCAATTCCTTCGCCCCAGTCCAACCAACACCAACACCAACACCAACACCACTACCACCCCAAGAAGGACAAGATGCTGACTGCATTTGTGAACAAATTGTTTTACCAAGCATTAGCAGTATTCGCAGTCCTAATTCTGTCACTAATAGCCGCAACGGTACTAACGGCAACGACAGTATTCTCGGCACTAATAACGGTGACGAAATAAATGGTTTTGACGGCGATGATTTGTTGGCAGGATTGCGGGGGAATGATAATATTTACGGGGGACTTAACAGTGCTTTCCCGGTTGGCCCCGATATAGACAGGGACTTGGTGTTTGGCAATGAGGGTAATGATTACCTCAATGGGGTTGCTGGAGAAGATTTAATCTTTGCGGGCAAGAACGACGATGTTGTTTACGGCGGCAAAGATGACGACATTATTTTCGGCGACCAGGAGAGCGATACTTTAATTGGCGACCAGGGTAACGATATTATCTACGGGGGAACTATTAACCCCTTCGACCCGGATTTGACTGGCAACGATTTGGTGTTCGGTTTGGCGGGTGATGACTTCCTCAGCGGGGAGAAAAATCAAGATACGATCGCCAGCGGTGACGGTGATGATACAGTGCGTGCCGGCAAGGGCGATGACGTTGTTCTGGGCGAATTGGGCAGCAACCTGCTGTTTGGCGATGAAGGCAGTGATACTATCTGTGGCGGCGAGGGGGAAGATACAGTGTACGGGGATATTGGTAGCCCTCTTCCTATTGGTTCTACTGGCGGAAAAGACCAAATATGCGGCGGTTTGGGCAACGATTTGCTGTTTGGCAATGAAGGTCAGGATACTGTCAATGGGGAGGTCGGGAACGATACTCTTTACGGCGGTAAGGATGAGGACAGTTTGCTTGGCAGTGCTGGGGACGACTTCTTGTTTGGAGATCAAGGGAATGATACTCTAATTGGAGGCACCGGGAACGATCGATTTATGTTGGGTATGGACCTCGGCAGCGAGACTATTTTAGACTTTCAATACGGTATCGATTCGATCGGCTTAATGGGTGGTCTGGATTTCTCCCAACTAAGCATTGTGGCCGAGAATAGTTCTACCCTCATCCGAGTTACTGGTTCCGGGCAACTTTTGGCCACTCTCAGCAATGTGCCTGCCAGCGCGATTACTGCCACAGATTTTTCTCTCCTCTAGTGCGATCGAGCTAATTAATTAGGTGAGAATATTGTAGGGACGATGGATTAAGAGACTGTTGGGGAATCAAAAAAGGGTGAAACCAAACATCTTACTGCCGATTCCACGTTGTTTGTGAAGTAGACCCCTGATCCGTAAATCCCCGTAGGGACAAGGCATTGCCTTGTCCCTACTACTTTATGAACCTGGAATACGCTGTATAATCATTGCAAATAAACTCTGATAAGCCAGAAGTAATATCGTTTCCGGTTGCACGGCGCCGCGTCCAACCTGTGGGTAATATTAATTCCCATGCTACCGCAGTTGATATGACTCGGGGTCGAAAAACTGAATGGTTGAGTGTTAACTGTTGACTCGATTTTATGATTCCGATGCAACCGGAAACGATATCACATCAAACTTGGCATCGTATAGGTCGTCGGTTCAAATCCTGCCACTTCGATCGACAAAACTCGCCTAATTAAGCGGGTTTTGTAATTTTCCTAAATATTTTCACTCTTTGGCAATAATTAAACAATCACTCTCAACTTTAGACAGCATATCTGGGAAAGCTGATGTGTAATTGCCATCTTTGTCTACAATCCTGCGGAGTGTATATCCGCTGTCAGCAGGTCTGCCGAAAAACGAGTTTGTGCGATGCCAGATATCTCCATTCGGAGTATTCGGATCTCGATCGATCAAAAAATCTACAAGCCACTGCGGCACAGACCATCCAAACACTATGGGCGTAATGTGCCCGTGCTGCAAAGTTGCATCCGAGAATCGGAACAAGTAGCTGAAGCGAGAAAATTTGACTAAATAAATTAACATCCGTCCTCCCATTGATGAATGAAATGTCCAGATAACAGGGTCAAAAACGCGCAGCAATAAAGTCCGTTCGGCAGCATTCCAGTCTGAACTGTACATCGTCAGACAATCGTCTGGTAAAACATTCCCGTCCATAAAAAAGATACCTTGCAGGACTTCGGGTAACTCGGCTGGATGTTCTACTTTCATCCAATTCACAATGTCTTTTAGTTGCTTGTGTTCTATTAACATGGTATTATTTATCCTCAAAATAGTTGTGTTTGGGTTTCCTATTAGATACCCCCTTGATTTATTAGTGGAGCGAGCGATCGATAGTTTTTGTGGTGTGCGGTTTCAACTCACATCTTGCATCCTAGCCAATCAGTTATTCAAGGGCGGGGGGGACACCCCACAATAAACTTGATCTCTTGTAGGGTGGGCCTCGGGCCTGTTAAGCGAGAATGGTGCAATATTTCAGTTTCAACCGCTGTCCGATCGAGCTTTTGGATTGATTACCCCTGCAAATTCGGCTCAGAGGCTCGTCGCACTTTGCCTACTGTACTCACAACATCCACCAGCATCTTGAGTGCGATGTCTTTACCCGGGCAAATCCGTCCCGCGCTACGATCGCCCACGGAATGAAATCCCATATGAAAAGGGCACAGATTCTCGCGCTTAGGGTTGAATTCGTATACCGTATGCCCCCAGAAACTCTCGTCTAGCAGCCCCAGGCTGAGCGGTATCAGTACCTTGGTTCCTGCGGGGAAGGTGCGCTCTTTGCCCGCTACCGTTGCGGTGAATGGCTCTGTGGCGACTCGGTGCGTGGCGCTGACCGGAGCCCAGAGGCGGGCGCATTCCAGAAGGAAGAGCTCGATCGACTGGCGATCGTCCAAATCGAGCCGATCCCAAAAATCAGTCGGGTTAATTGCGGCCGTCTGCTGTCCTTTATAGGCGGGGAGAGGGCGGTATCCCATTGCGGTGTTGCCTAGGTGCAGGGGGCCTTGCAGTCCCGCTATGCCCATAATCGATGTCATCAGCTTCGCCAATTCCCGCTTAGTCATGCCGTTGTTTTCCGAGCTCTCCTCGAAGTCGGCTAAAGCTGGGGAATTCTCATAGATAGTCGCTGCACGCTCGATTAGAGCGGACAAATCCCCGTGTCCAAAGACGTTAAGGCTTTGCAGCAGGTTGCCGATGACGGCGAAGTAGTGCAGCGGGCTTTGGCGAGTGTAATGCAATTCGGTGAGAAGTTCGATCGACTCTGAATCGTCTGGATTAATCCCAAAGATGACGTAGTGCAGGTATCGGACTAAAAATCCCATCCAACCCCGCTTGACATCGGTAAAAAACGCTCCCCCCGCACCGTGCGACATCTCGGCATAATCTGCGGCTAGCCGATCGAGCAACCGCCTGCTGATTTCGTCTCCCTGGCGATCCGCTGTCGCACTGTTGAACAGATATTTCTGCATACAGCTTCGGAATGCTGCGTGGTTGCTGCTACCATCAGTTTCGCGATCCGACAAAGACAGTAGAAAAAGGTTTCTGCCGCCGACATCTTGGTTGGGGGCGCTATCGGGCTCGAGTACAGAAGTACCAAGCCGCCATCCGCGCGCCTGGGGCGATGTGAGTGCTTTTTCCAGCGTGTCAAACTCTCCCATCACGACTTGCCCCGCGCAGCAAAAATTGGCTCCGAAAGCCAGCCGTTTGATCTGCAAATACGTGGGTTCGTTGGCAATCAAACCCTCAATCAGGGCGATCGGCGGTAGCATCGTTTTGCTGAGACGTTCTTCCGGGTTTTGCAAAGCCCAAACCTGAAACTCGTTCAGGGCCGGGTTCATCAGCGATGAGAAAATAGTATCTAAATTTAGGTTCATCATAATTCCTCCGAGAACCCCTCGCCATAACGCGCTTCGCATTTAGCAGCAAGAGGGTATTGAGCAGTAATAGAGCTGGATTGAATACCCGCTTCATTGCCAAAATCAGTAAGTATAACTATAGCCATTTTTTTTGCACGCAGTGGCAATATAGAGATAGTTTTACTGAATATGTCTGCGCTCAAGTCTAGCCTTTTTCCGGAGATTGAGTGGAATTTATAACGATTCCTGGTAAGTAGATATACTTTCTACATCTAAAGTATTAGACCCAATCTCTGAGAGTCGCAAATAAACCGTAGTTATGTGCGACTACTTGCTATTAAATTTAGCCAAAATCGGCGACATTAATTAGACTGGACGACACCCCATTGAGAGGGGCTACAATTTCTCTGGTTGCTGAAAGACAGATGAAAGTTGTACTGTTTTCTTGAGTAATTAACAGTTGGGATAAAGTAAGATTGTTGCCTAGAGAAAGCAAATCTTTAGTGTCTTCTTTTTTGCGTTCGCGCCCTGTCGCACTTTGAAGATTCCGCAAATAAGCGAACAAACCAGGGCTTTTTGTCCCGTCACGCAGCGTCACCTAATTATTGTTAATGAATTTCAGCAAGTCATCGTCGCTCATCCCTTCATCATCAGCAGCCCAATCACGCCAGCGGTACGGAGATTCAATCAGCGGTTTGTACTTATCAACTCTTCCCTCTAAAAAGGCTTCTTCTTCTCTGATATTTTCCGCATCATCTAATAGCTTGAGGAAAAGAATCCAAGTGAATTGGGGTAAACGGTCTAATTCCCCATTCATTCCCTTATCTTTCCGCATGATGTCACGCGCCGACTTTATCATGCTGCCGAGGCGTTGAGCAGTGGTGACGGATTTATGGGTTTGAAATGTAGTGCGTTTGGGCATTTTGAGAGAAAATTAAAGTAATCAAACTTAGAAATAGAACTCTTAGAAAACATCTACTAGACTGAGTACAAAAGATTTTGTAATTGATTTAGTGCTTTTTCTAACTTTTCTTGTTCTCCAAACAGTGTTATTATTTTAATTGCATCACCATATTGAGCAAATTCAGGATACTTTATAATTGAATCGATAATATTCTGAAATACAGAAAACCCCGTTTCAATATATTTCTCTAAAAATATTTCTAAAATAGCTCTTTCCTGTGTACTATACTGCTTAAAAAAATCTTGCTTCGTGCGGACTTTATCTACTCGCTTCTTCCTGTCTAAGTCTGGAGAGCGGATCAAATCAACCGGTTCTCTGAAAGTATAGTTAACTTGCTCACTTCCTCCTATAGTAGCAGTACCAGAAGCATACACAACTCCTCGTCTACCCGCTTCTCCGCTTGGCTCTACCCAGTAGATCCTTTCCCGATCCATTTTTATATCAGAAATTTTTTGAGTATCAATTTCATACAAGCAATCTCCTTTGGCTCTTAAAAGAGCTTCTGTCCTTTCGACCTCGCCATTATTCTGTATATCAATACAGTGGTAACAAAGTTCAAAAATTAATGCTAACTTGCCATTTATTTCTGTAAAAAATGCTGAAAGTGATGATTTGTCAATTGCGAGTGTAGTTATTTCAAATCCAATTTCCGTAGCTAATTCTCGTCTTAATCCAATATTAATAAGGTTATCAATAGTTAAAATAATATTTGAATAGTCAAGTGATGGTACGTCTTGTTGAAGAGCCTTAAGGCAGGATGCAATATTGTTATAAATAGATACCTTGGCTCCCATTTTATTACACTCATTTAATAAGTTATCCGCTAGTTCTTCAGTTTGCTTGTTTCTATTTTTAAAGAAAGCGTTATCATCACTAATAAAATATATTGTATGTGAATCTGAAAGTTCTAATATTGCTTCCCAAATAGCTGAATCTTTAAATTGCTGATTCTTGTCTCCATTAGGTTGAGTTTTTTCATTAATTCTCCTTAGTGCTGATTTAGCGTGTTCAAATGTAAAGAAAATTCTAATAATTACGTCCTCCAAATCGGTCAACCTTTCTTTAACAGCAGCTTCTAATTGAGCTTTATTCGGTACTTCATAAGAATCGCGAAAGCCCATAATTACTTCACTAGATTTAAATCCTTTATTAATTTGTTCAATGGCTTTAAGCCCGTTTTCAACAATATTTCTCGTAATCTCTTCTTCTATAATTTCCGGTAGACCTATTTTTCCCTTACTTTGTTTGAGGATGTAAAGCAATGCCGAACCCATAGCCGTTCGCATCAAAAGATTAGAGTCTTGCAACCATATATTTGCATCAATTACCACACAAATTGGTTTTTGTTCTGCGGACATTATTACAACTTCTTTCACTTTTCCTAAGCCGAATACAATAAACTCTGCAACTGCTCGACTGCCTGCTTCAATTTATCTGCCCCGCCAAATAAGCCAGCAATTTCCCGCACCTTACCATACTTCTCAACCGCTTTCACCTTCAGAGATGCTGGCATTACCAACTGCTGCGGTCTACCTTGAGCATAAATCCCAAATCCCAAATCTAAAATCTAAAATAAAATGACGCCCGCTAAAGTTTCCCACCAGTACCAAAGCACTTTACAGAAAATCCGCAGGCGTCAAAATCAAGCAAGCTTAAATCTTAGAAAAGACCCAGCGTGAAAGATTTGTCGATCGGGAAAATAGCACCAATACCCAACCACAGAGTTACCGCAGTTCCCAACAGGAAAACAGTAGTAGCAACAGGGCGGCGGAACGGATTTTGGAACTTGTTAACGTTCTCGATGAACGGAATCAAAATCAAGCCAAGGGGAACACCAGCCATGCAAGCAATACCCAACAATTTGTTAGGCAAAACGCGCAGGATTTGGAACACAGGCCACAAATACCATTCCGGCAGAATTTCCAGCGGAGTAGCAAAAGGATTAGCAGGTTCCCCAACCAAAGCCGGGTCTAGTACAGCCAAACCCACGCACAGAGAAATAGTTCCCATGATGACTATAGGGAAAACGTAGAGCAAGTCATTAGGCCAAGCTGGTTCGCCGTAATAGTTGTGACCCATGCCCTTAGCGAGTTTAGCGCGGAGGTCTGGATCGCTCAAATCTGGTTTTTTGATAATAGACATAGTGAGAGTGTTCTCCTTTTAGTTTTACCCGGGCCTGGGATTCCACTGTATTCGTTAGTTTGAATCAGTGGCGCGATCGCAGGAAGTATTAGCCGTAAATAAATATCATGAGCGATGAATTATGAATTTTCAACTCAAAATTCAGCGGGGGGCCAAAGAATACCGCCCCCACAACTCAAAATTTACAACGGGCCAGAGATACCTTGCTTGCGAATCATCAAGAAGTGAGCCAGCATGAAGACTACAATCAGCCAAGGCAACACAAAAGTGTGCAAGCTGTAGTAACGGGTCAAAGTGCCTTGACCGACGCTGACACCGCCGCGCAGCAGTTCAACCATCAAAGAACCGACAAACGGGATAGCTTCGGGGACGCCGGAAACGATTTTAACTGCCCAGTAACCGATTTGATCCCAAGGCAGCGAATAGCCGGTCACGCCGAAAGAAACAGTGATGACTGCCAAGATTACTCCTGTCACCCAGGTTAATTCGCGGGGCTTTTTGAAGCCGCCTGTCAGATAAACCCGGAAGATGTGCAAAATCATCATCAGCACCATCATGCTTGCAGACCAGCGGTGGATGGAGCGGATCAGCCAGCCGAAGTTGACTTCAGTCATCAGGTATTGCACTGAAGAAAAAGCTTCTGCTACCGTGGGACGGTAATAGAAAGTCATGGCGAAGCCGGTGGCAAACTGGATCAGAAAGCAAACTAAAGTAATTCCGCCCAAGCAGTAGAAAATATTGACGTGCGGGGGTACGTACTTCGTAGTGATGTCATCGGCGAGCGCCTGAATTTCCAGGCGTTCCTCAAACCACTGGTAGGTTTTTGAGTCGGTGATTTGTTTAGAAAACATGGAGCCAGAATTCCTAAAAGAATATTGCTGTGGTTGAGGTTCAGGGCAGCAGCCACAAGGTTTTTTGTCGCCCCGCGCCGAGCAGCTTGCTTTTACTAGCAAATGCCTGAGGCTATTTTTTAAATTTGGAGCTGACGAAAGGAACTCTATTGTGCGATCGCCTGCAAGCCCTGGGAAACTAAGCGGTGGCTTGTCCCTACTCGCTGGCGTTGCCCGATCGAATTCCAGACTGTGATAAAAAATGTAACATAATTGCCGTGCAATTTTCACGCACGCGATCGGTTTTTGGGCACTTAAAAGGCTTTTTTAGGAATCTCAACATCCGCCCAAGCTAGTATGCGGGGAGGGCTGAGCTACAGAAAGCAGTCCGAGCCGGAAACAGGTTTGCCGGGAGAGGCCAAATTTCATCTCGATCGTAAAACTTCACTTTCTGCCCCAAACGCCCTTAATGTCAGTCGAGTAACCCGAACCGGTGGGATCGTACAACCGAATCTTGTTTTGTAGTAAGGACTTCAGTCCTTTCTAACAGCATCTGCTGGCTGCAACCTGCGTATTTCCGTAAAAAAAAGCCGGTGATTGCCCCCATCCGTAAAAGTCCTATCACAATTGAAAAGAAGGCAAACTTTCCACAAAAACTGGCAGCATTGGCGAGAAAGGAGAGGGAAGCGGCGGTATAGGGAAGGGAATTTCAGGAAGAGACGGGAAGGAGGGAAAGTCTCGCGATGGCGGTGTAAACCCAGTCGAAACGATCGCGCAATCTGATAGACTCACATCTGTAACATTTTCAACGTCGGCGATTAAATCCGATCCGACAAATATCCGAGTTCCCCGTGTGATACCGTCATCATAAGATTCAAATCGGTAAGAGAAGAAGTTAGAACCATTACGATCTTGTACGAAACCAACGACTTGGATTTTGTCGCCTTCGACCCGGTTAAAATCCTCAATAACGGCATGGCGACCGTCACCGCCATAGAAGAGGTAAGGGCGGGCATTTGACGAACCGAGAACAAATATGTCCCCTCCATTTTGCCCGATTAAATAATCGATTTGTTCTCCTGTTGAGGAAAAGCCGTAACCCGATATGATGTCATTACCCGGCCCGCCAATCAGGGTGTCGCTGCCTTCATTTCCCTCAAGCAAATCGTCTCCTAAATTGCCGTTAATGTAGTCATTATCTAAGTCACCTCTTAAAGTGTCGTTCCCACTGTCTCCCAACAGGCGATCGTTACCTTTGCCGCCCATTAAAAAGTCGTTGTTACTGCCACCAAACAAGCGATCGTCTCCATCTCCTCCGATCGCCGTATCATTGCCTTGACCGCCGTTAAGACAGTCATTACCAGCCCCTCCGAAGATACTGTCGTTATTGTCTTCTCCTCTGATTAAATCCGCGTCTTCGCCGCCCTCAATAAAATCATTGCCGGCACCTCCTTCAAGTTTGTCATTGCCTTCGCCACCGCTGAGACTGTCGTTACCAAAGTCGCCCAAAAGGCGATCGCTACCGACTCCACCTGCGAGACTATCATTTCCTTCTCCGCCATCTAAAGTGTCATTACCACCCAAACCAGATAGAGTATCATTCCCTCCAAGCCCGCACAGGGAATCATCGCCAATTTCACCAGCTAGCAAATTATCGAGATTGTCACCGCATATAACTACCATAAATTTGTCCTCCTGAAAACTATTTCACAACAGTCAATCAATTGTAGATTTGGGATTTGAAATTTTGGATTGTTCCCGTCCACTCATTTTTGGGTTTTGGATTGTGCAATAACTTGAGTTGTGATTGACCTTTTGTAGTAAGGGATGCAAGTCTTGATTCGCCTAAACCTGTCACAAAAAACTGAAGTCCTTACTACAAAAGGAATTTCCTGTAGGGACACAAGATTTGCCTGTGTCCCTAATCGTTTAACTGAAATTGGCAAGGGTAATTTGGTTAGCTGTCACGCCACTGACAGTAGCTAAAATTTCGCCTGTTGCTGTCACGCTGATTAAAGTTGCACTGTTACTGGGGATAATAGAAAGTTGCGAGAAGGTTAAATTGTCTGCAAGTGCGAAAAAGTCGATGCCGGCTTCAAAATCGAAAATGATATCGCTGCCAGAATTGGCTGAAATTAAGAAGCGATCGCTCCCATTTCCTCCTATCAAACTGTCATCGCCGTTTTCACCGCTGAGAAAATCGGCTCCGTTACCGCCCAGCAAGATATCGCTAGCTTGACCGCCGTAAAGACTGTCATTGCCTTCACCTCCACTCAAGCTATCTTGACCGCGATTTCCAAATAGGATATCTTCCCCGTTATTGCCGAACAAATAATCGATTCCTTTGCCGCCGTAAACAGTGTCCTCGCCGTCGCCACCGTCGAGGGAATCATTGCCTTGATTGCCGTGTATCCAGTCATTGCCACCAAAACCGCTGAGAGTATCATTGCCGCGTTTGCCGGCCATTGTATCGCTGCCGCTGTCACCGGAGAGGCTGTCGTCGCCGTCAGTGCCGGTAAGATTGGAGTTAGCTGCGATCGCATCTATTTCTCCTTCAATCACCGCAACAGCAGGTGTATCGGGCAATGTCGTTTGTTGAATTTTGCTATCTAAAGCAGTACCCGTATTTTCGGCAATAACTTGGGCGATCGATTTCGTCCCTGTACCGACTGCTTTTAAGTCTTCAGAGGTTGCGCCTAGGGCTACTTTTTGGACGCGGGCAACTTCTCGGTTAATTGAAGCTGTTGCAGTGTTGGATACAACTTGGTCAATGCGCTGATTTGCTTCGGCCATTACCTTAGCTGCATCCGGGGCAATTTGCAACAATTGCTGAGTGTTTAAATCCGAGTCAAATTGTTGCGCTGCTGTGACGGCGCGATCGACAATTGTTGCTAACTGGTTTGCATCGCTGAGATTGAGAGTTGTCCCCGATTGAATTTGTTGAACGATCGCACTTACAACTGCTTTTACGCTGTCGGTATTGTCCAGAATCGACGCACCGTCTATTAAAGCAGCAGTTTGGGTAATGACGTTTTGTACCTTGACCATTGCAGTCAAAGTTTCTACTCCACCAGCGATCGCGTTTTCCGTAGCTGCGATCGGATCTAAACCCGTTATATCAACATTAGCGGGAATGGAAAGTGAAGATTTGACGAGAGATTCGGCGCGATCGCTGTCAATTCCTTTGTCAATTAAATCCGCTACTAAACTTGTTAACAGGGTGACAACAGTAGCGTAAGGCGGGGCAGTGACAGGCGTTTCCAAAGGCAAACCAGTTGCCGTATCAATGCCGCCGAAAGCAACAATATTGCCTTCCTCTGGATCGAGTTCGCCATTTTGATTTTTGTCGAAAATGTTGGAGTCAAGATCGAGATCGAATTCCCCGTTATCCGCAGTAGTAGCTGAAGGTTCGCTAGCATCAAGTACCCCGTTCTTGTTAGCGTCAAAAAAGACAGTAGCACCAGCGATATAACCGTCAATCACAAAACCGGCGAGACCATAACTCTTGAACCGAATTACCTCGCTAACACTCGCGCCAGATTCATCAGTTCCCGTTACTTTTAACCAATAGTCAAAAGTTGACGGGCGAGTTGGGCCTAAATTGATAGTACGGGTTGCGGAATTAAAAGTTAGCCAGGAAGGCAAAGGAATTTGCGGGAAACTTGAATCGGCATTTGGTTGGCGATACAAACGGCCATTGAGATCGGTTTCCCAGGTAAATGCAGATGAACTTAAATCACTCAAATTTGACAGGGCGATCGAATAATTAATGCTGTCGCCCGGATCGGGGTCAGTATAGGTATTGGCAGCTAAATTAAAAGCATTACCACTTTGAGAAAAACCTAGCGCTGCACTTTGAGAAAACACAGAACGATTGACAACAGGTGGGTTGTTGACAACAGGACTTTGCCACCAATTAAGAAACTCATCCCATTGAGTGTCAGCAGCAAAATCTATAATCGTGCTGTTGTAATCTGGGTTTAAAGCTTCACCGCGAGATTGCAAATAAATTGACAGCCCAGTTCCACCATAGGACAGACCTGAATGATTTTGGATAATTGCCAGATTGTAAGCATCAAAAGCTGTTTGAGCTGCGGTACGAATGCTGTCGGATATTGTAGAATCGCCAGCAACATTGGCAAGAAACGTTCCCAAATCGCGGTAATGCGAGTAATAAAAGTCTGCTGAATTATTGCGGTGTACCTGCAATCGATCCACATCTGTTGCTGTGGCACCACTGACGATCGCAGTTGCCAGATCGCTCATTGCTGCTGACAAATCGCCGATCTTCGATAAGTCAGTAGCTGATTGCGTCTGGGAACCGCCATAAGAATCGCCGTAGTTAGTGACGATCGCGCTGCCTAATTGAGCGGGCGACCAAGTAGGATTAGCTTTGAGTTGCAATAAAATTGGGTCGTAAGGCCAACCATCTCCGGGCTCTAGGTCCTCTGAACCAACAAAAACCGATCCCTCATCTTTAACCTGGTGAGCAACTTCTAGCATCGCCATCAGACAAGCATCGAAGCCGATCAGATCCATATTTTCTGGCACCCCTGCTAAAGCAGCCCCCACCTCGCGGTTTTCCAAAACATCGCCTGACTCCCAATCGTTAGCAACGGTTCTGGCTGTTGCCGTATTGCGCCAACCGTCACCGTGATCCCAAACCACGATCGCGTAGTTGTCAGCGGGATAGTTGGCTGTACCCCAATTCACGAAGTTTGTGAGGTTATTGGGATCTCCCATGTTGACTTCGCCGACGCTGGTTCCCCAGGTCAAATTTGGCAAATCTCCCGCTTGGATTAACCCCCGACGAGTGTCTGTCCAGTTGTCGTAAGTAGCATCGAAACCGGGAGTGCGATCGAATTGCACGACAATATTGACATCACTGTTAGAGCCAACGGATGACATTTCCAAAAAGTCTTCGATGCCGAAGGGTTCCAAGTCGTTGGCAGCGGCCATGTAAACCATAAAAGTCCACTTGGCTGGGGCGCGCGTTGGTGACTCGCTTGGTGTCGGAGTCGGTGTGGGCGTTGGAGTCGGTGTTAGCGCTGGGATTGGCGTGACTAATGGTGTGGGCGTTGGCGGTGTTGGTGTTGGCGGTGTTGGTGTTGGCGGTGTTGGTGTTGGCGGTGTTGGTGTTGGCGGTGTTGGTGTTGGCGGTGTTGGTGT
>NZ_JAUBQB010000091.1:22569-25446 GCF_036701035.1 Microcoleus sp. Pol7_B2
TAGCGGTGTTGGTGTCGGCGGTGTTGGTGTTGGCGGTGTTGGTGTTGGTGTTGGTGTTGGCGGTGTTGGTGTTGGCGGTGTTGGTGTTGGCGGTGTTGGTGTTGGCGGTGTTGGTGTTGGTGTTGGCGTTGGCGATGTTGGCGTTGGTGTTGGCGTTGGCGATGTTGGCGTTGGTGTTGGCGTTGGTGTTGGCGATGTTGGCGTCGGTGTTGGTGTTGGTGTTGGCGTGTCATTGTCGGTAATGGCGACAGTGACAGGCCCGATCGCAATTCCGCTATATTTCCCGTCGGTACTTGTTACGGCGTGACTGATTGTACCTGTGTGAGTACCTTCTACAACTGTGTCGTCCGCCGCAGTCACAGTCACAGTTTGGGCAATATTCCAATTAGTGCTGTCGAAGGTGATGGGGGCGATCGCACTTATTTGATTCCCCCCGTCAAAGCTGACTGTTACCTGCGCTGTTGGCTGCGAATTTAGCTGAAGTGTATAACTTTCCGTTGCACCGCCTTCTGCTGCTGTGGTACTGGTGGGATTAACGGTAACGCCGACTGTATCGCTGTCGCTGTTAGTAACGCTGACATCGGAGGGATTGAAATTGTTGTAATTGCTGTCTGTACTAACAGCAGCCTCAGTAACAATAGTGTAAGCAATATCACCGTCAGCGATATTGTCGCCAACACCTGTCACCGTTACCGTCTGCGCCTGATTCCAGTTATTGGGAGTGAAACTTAAGGTATTAGTAGAAACTGTTCCTTCTGCGGGATTAGAACTGCTTAAAGCTACCGTAACAGGTGCCGTAGGTTGAGTGTTGAGGACAACACTCAAATTAGCCGTACCTCCCGCTTCTGTTGTAGTTAATCCTGCTGTGGGATTAACGGTAATGCCGGCAGTTTCGTTGTCGCTATTCGTAACGCTGACATCGGCAGGATTGAAATTGCTGTAATTGCTGTCTGTACTAACAGCAGCCTCAGTGAAAATAGTGTAAGTTTGAGTGCCGTCAGCAATATTGTCGTCAACGCCTGTTACCGTTACAGTTTGCGGCGCACTCCAATTGGCAGGAGTGAATGTCAGCGAGGGTGTAGAAACTGTTCCCTCGGTAACATTGGAACTGCTTAAGCCAACAGTCACGTTAGCAGTTGGTTCAGAGTTGAGTTGGACAGTAAATGTTGCTGTTCCTCCTGCTTCTGTGGTACTTAATCCGCTATCGGGATTGACTGAAATTCCAGCAGTGTCGTCATTAATAATCGTAGTTGTAGCAGTAGCAGTACCAATTGTCGAACTGCCGCCGGGAAAACCGCCATCAGGCAATGTGACGGGATTAGATAGAGTGACGGTAATAGTTTCGTCTGGTTCAACGCTACCATCACCCAACACATCTAGGGTGACAGTTTTCGATGTTTCGCCAGAGGCAAAATTAATCAGGCCAGTCGTACTTGTTGCGCCAGAAGTGCCGATATTATTGTAATCGCTGCCGTTGGTTGCAGTGCCACCAATTGCATAATTGACAGTACCTCCTGAATCAGTACCGCCACTGCGACTAACAGTAAATATCAGCGGATTTGTGCCGGAGTTGCCTTCAGGAACAGTACCAGCACTAGCACCAACTGTGTAAATAATCGGATCGTTAGCAGGAATTGTTAAGGTAGTTTCAGAGATTGTACCTGCAAACCCTCCCCCTCCCGGACTCGTACCAAAACTCAAGACAACTGCTTCATTCATTTCTGCAAGGTTGTCTGGTTTAATAGTGACAGCTATATTTTGAGTCGAACTGCCACTACCTGCGGGAAAAGTAAGAGTATTAGTAGAAAGAGTATAATCGGCACCTTGAGTAGCTCGTGAGGTGCCAGCAGGAACGGGCAAGACAGTTGCGATCGGTACAATCAAGTCAGTAAAGCGCAAACCGTCTTCGACATTCACAGGAATATTAACAGTCGCATCTGCGTCTCCTTCAAGACTGCTGTACGCAGAATTAGCAAAACTTGCTTTCAATAGCACATTCAACAGAATTGAAACTCTGTTACTGTTGGTATTTGCGACAGCAATATCTGGTCTGGTATCAGAATTAAAATCTCCAACCGCGATCGCGCTCGGATTCGTTCCCCCAGTATTATAATTAAACGGCCCGTTAAACGTTCCTTGACCGGTGCCAGTTAAAATTGAAACATCATTAGAACTGACGTTCGCTACAGCTAAATCGGGTTGACCGTCAGCGTTGAAATCACCAACGGCAATATCATCAGGATCTACCCCAACATTAAAGTTAGCAGGATTGCTAAAAGTGCCTTGGCCTGTCCCTGATAAAATTGATACGTTCTGACTGCCTGTATTGGCTACAGCCAGATCGGATCTGCCGTCAGCGTTAAAATCTCCAACTGCGATCGCGCTGGGACTTGTGCCGACATTCAAGTTGGTTCGATTGCCAAAAGTGCCTTGACCCGTACCGAAAAAAATAGAAACGCTGTTAGCGGGACTCCTGTTAGTGGCAACAACATCGAGATTGTTGTCGCCGTTAAAATCTCCGATCGCGATCGCTAAAGGGTTGGTTGCAGTCCCCACATTGTTAAAATCACCAAAAGTTCCTTGACCATTGCCTAAAGCAATAGAAACTTGGTTGTCTTCTGCCACAACTAAGTCAGCCAAGCCGTCTTGATTAAAATCTCCCGCAGCGATCGCCTGTTTAGTGATGCCGGGACCAAAGTTGTTAGGATTGCTAAAGTTGCCTTGCCCTGTTCCTAAAAAGACATAAGCCCCTCCTCCTATATCGCCGCCAATTGCTACCGAGACAGCTAAATCGGGAAGCGAATCCAATACGGTTCAGTTAAGAGCTATGCAGTGCTTAAAACAATAAATACAGGAGGATTCATTATTATTCCAGTA
>NZ_JAUBQB010000092.1:0-24814 GCF_036701035.1 Microcoleus sp. Pol7_B2
TTTTTTTCTAATTAACTATTTTTATCGATTTTATCATGATCTTACCTCTGTCTCACATTTATTTGAAATGACTATATTTTTCATCTGCCTAATTTGGCAGCAAAGAGCTTTACCCTTGTACTGGCAGATTTTACCCAAAAAAGGGTGCAGTAATATCGGAGAGCAAAAAAAATTAATTAGACCAATTTTACCGCTGCTAAACAAATATAAATTCCTGCTTATAGGAGACCGCGAATTTGGTAGCGTTAAACTTGCCCAATGGTTAGGTAAAAAGAATGTAAGGTTTGTTTTAAGAATACAAAAGGGGCGATATATTGAAGAAGGAGAAAAATTTAAACGCTTAAGTAATTTAGGTTTAATGCCAGGTACTAGCTTTTATTTAAAGGATGTTCAAGTTACGAAGCAAAAAGGGTTTGGGAAATTTGATATTGCAGGTTATTGGAAGCGTCGATATAGAGGTCATGGGGAAGACGAAGGTTGGTATCTGCTCACAAATTTAGAAACTCTGAAAGAAGCTGTCGCCACATTTAAATGTCGGAGTGGAATCGAAGCTATGTTCAAAGATTGTAAAACAGGAGGCTATAATCTTGAAAAAAGTCACGCTTCTACTGAGCGCTTGAAAACTTTAATTTTATTGATAGCTTTTGCGTACAGTTGCGCCACTTTACAAGGAAAAGAAATTCAAAAGCTCGCTATTCAAAAATATGTGGGTCGCTTAACAGAAGAACCGCGAACTATACGCCGACATAGTAGTTTTTGGATGGGATTGTATGGTCATTCTTGGGTAAGAGGAATAGAAAGTTGTGGAAAAATGATTGAGGAATTAATGGCAATAAGACGGAACAAGCTACCATTTTTTCAGAGGGGTTTGAGGGCTAGGTTCCTGATGATACGGACGTTTTGACGGCGTTGTCACCCCTTCAGCTTTAATCTATCTTACGTTTTTTGAGGTGGAGCTACTTAGAAGATGGTTTGGGAACTGCAACGGTGGTAACACGGACATTCGGATCGAGGGCGTCACCTTGAGAGTAAATATAATCAAATGCCGATCGATCATTAAGCATATTTGCCCGCAAAAATAGCGCGCTCCAACGGGCGATCGTTTCAATACCCACGGCTCGCTCTAAGGTAGCAGTATTGCGATCGGGGTTCGTACCAGCGGGGTTATTAACATCGGTAATGGCGAAGTGATTTGCACCCATAACAGTAATCAAAGCTTTGGGTGGTGTTTGAATTTGGTCAAAGGTGCTTTGAGATCGATCGGGCAGGGCGACACCATCGATATCGCCTTGAATCAACGCCACTGCAATGCCATCATTAGCGATGGGTACAAATTCATTAGCAATGGGATTCCGCAAGTTAGCTCCAAAAAATGCACCCGCTAATAGTTCTTTCGGGCGCGTAAATGGCTCTTGACACAAATACAATTCTGGGAGGCATTTATTAGCAATCACCGATAACCCCACTGCACCACCAAAAGAATGACCCAATAAACCAAGGCGCTGCGTATCGATAACAGACGCAATCGGAGATGTGGGGTTTGTGCTTTCGATCGCCATTTGCGACAAAACCGCCGCAATTTGCGAAGTTTCCGACGCCAAATTAGGGGGTGAACTGGGATTGAATGGCGAAGGGCGCAAATGGTTCGGAACGACTACCACAAAGCCGTACCGCGCTACCTGGCTAGCGTAATCTGAATAAAATGATTTATCTACAAGCGCACCTTGCAATAAAAATACAATGGGGAAAGAGTAATTACCCGAATAAAGATCCGATGGTTTAGGATAATAAATGTCAGCTAAATCGTTATTAGCAGATATCATCGTACTGTAAAAGCTGGTTTCTTTAAATGGCGGTGCATAATCGATTGTTGTGGCAAAGACTTTGCTAGCAAGGACAACAAACGCAGCAATTGCACAAACAATTGCTAGGGTTTTTGCCGAAAAAAAATGAGGGTGGAAATTCATCATTATTTTGGGTTTGAGAGTGCGTGCATAACCTAGTAAAAAAAAACCAAGTCGGCTATCGTTAGTAATTTAAGGAGCGTTGCCGGAAAAGGTTTCGGACTCTGTGACTAAAAGTATCAACTTCTGATTAATAGAAAATTGTGTAAAAATTGCCAATAAACTGACTCATAAATAAACACGCTTCCTGATTTTACACCATTTTTGAATACTTGGATTTTAGTGTGGCTTATAACCCGACCCAATCTTCTTTATAAAAACCTTTTTTAGATTGGTGAATCGGAATTTCGATGGCTAATGTCGCCCCGTGATCCGGTATCGAAAAACAACGGAGCTGCCCGCCGTGGTCGTCCACTACAATAGTATAGCTAATCGATAACCCCAAACCCTTTCCTGTACCCACTTTCTTCGTTGTAAAAAATGGCTCAAATATGCGTTGTTGAATATCTTCGGTTATGCCCGACCCATTATCAGTAATATAAATACCCACTTGAAAGTCGGAGAGTAACTTCGTGCAAATAGTAATAGTAGGAATTGGGCTGCTATCATCTACATCATTTGCCCAACCTATTGGGGATTGCAACGCTTCAATCGCATTAGTCAGAACATTCATAAAAACCTGATTCATTTGCCCCGCGTAGCATTCTATCTTTGGCAAAGCCTCATACTCTTTTACCACTTTAATTATCGTTTGAGCTGCTTCATCTTTCAGCCTATGCTGCAAAATCATCAGCGTACTCTCAAGTCCTTCATGGATATCCACCGCTTTTAACTCAGCTTCATCGAGTCGGGAAAAATTCCGCAGCGATTGCACTATTTCTTCGATTCGGTCAGCTCCTATGCTCATAGAAGCAATTAACTTCGGCAAGTCCTTCCTGAGAAAAGTGAGATCCATCGCCTCTAGTTGTTCCTGGATAGGTGCTGTGGGATTGGGGAAATCTTCTGCGTAGAGTTGCACCAGCCTCAGCAAATCTTCAGTGTACTCCCTTACGGGCGAGAGGTTCCCTTTAATGAAGCTAATCGGGTTGTTAATTTCGTGAGCTACCCCTGCTACGACATTCCCTAAACTTGACATTTTCTCGCTTTGGATTAGTTGAGCTTGTGCATTTTGTAACTGTTGTAGAGCCAGCTCTAGTTGTTGGGATTTCTGCCGCTCTTTAGCCTCGGAATCCTGCAATCGCGCATTTTGCTCGTGCATTTTTTTTTGCAACCGCTGAATAGTTAGTTGATTTTCGACACGAGCTAAAACTTCTTCTAAATCAAATGGCTTGGTGATGTAGTCTACTCCTCCAACAGCAAATGCTGTGACTTTATCCAATACTTGATTTAAGGCGCTCAAGAAAATCACTGGAATACCCGAAGTTCTGCCATCCGCTTTTAAATGTTGGCACACTTCGTAGCCGTTCATCTGGGGCATCGTGATGTCCAGCAAAATCAAATCTGGCGGGGTTGAACGCGCTGCTTTTAATGCCATTTCCCCGTTTATTACCCCCCGAACTTTATATCCTTTGTCGGTCAGCATAATGGATAAAAGACGCAGGTTGTCTGGGGTATCGTCAACCACTAAAATATTGTCAACATAAGATTCTAACTTCTGGGTGTTCATGGGATAAATTTTTCTGTTAAGTCAGTAATTTTATCATATCTAAAATTATGAATCCAATCGGTGATAATCTCCGCAGAAGAAGTATTGGATTCAGGGATTGTGGCGACTAAACTTAAAATCAGGTCAGCATCTGCATCGATAGCTCCATGATGTAACTGTATCACCCACTCCGTAGGCATTGTCGCCAAAGTTGTCCTTAAAATTTCAGTTTTTTCCCCTTCTTTTACACTCAAGTCTTGACCCTCAAGCTGAGATAATGTAAAGTTCGGTAAATCTTCATAAATATACTGTACCCCTAAATGTTCAGCCATTTTGGCAAAAATAACTTCTTCTTGGAAAGGCTTGCTCACAAAATCGTCACAGCCTGATGATAAAACAATGGCTCGTTCTTCCTCAAAAGCGCTAGCGGTCAACGCAACAATCGGGGTAGCCTCATCTTTAATCTTGGCTTTAATTTGTCTGGTGGCCTCATATCCGTCTATCACAGGCATTTGCATATCCATCCAAATTAGGTGAGGTTTCCAAGTTTCCCAAATTCTAATAGCTTCTTGACCATTTACTGCTTCGCGCACCTCCAAGCCAAGCGGTTGGAGAAGATGAACCAATAGCAAACGGCTCTCCCATTTATCATCAACCACCAAGATGCGATATGAGGGTTGGTTGGGTTCTAAACCAATTACCCGCTTTCTTGATTGTCGAGGTTGAACTTTAGCCATCTCAGGGGAGCTAATTTGGATATCAAAACTAAAAATTGTTCCTCGATTCAAGGTACTGCTGACGGTAATGTCTCCTCCCATCAGTTGTACGAATTGTCGGCTGATGGGTAAACCCAACCCAGTTCCTTCTTGAGATTTCCGACCAGCGTCCGTTTGTACAAAAGGCTCAAATAAAGAATCTACATCAGTAGGAGCAATACCGTGACCCGTGTCTTCCACTTCAAACGTAATAATCCGTGGTTCGTTGTCTTTTGGGGACTTTTGTTTCTCACTAATTGCTGCAACCCGAAGTGTGACACTTCCCTTCGTAGTAAACTTGATCGCATTTCCTAGCAGATTAATTAAGACTTGACGCAATTTGCTTTCGTCAGTTTTTACATACTGAGGAATATTAGAATTGATGTGCCAACTGAGCTGTAAATCTTTAGAATCAGCTTTGAGTTTGAGCATTTCTTCGAGAGAATGGAGCAAATGATACAGGTCAAAGCTAGTAGGATTTAATGTAATCCGACCTGCCTCGATTTTAGACATTTCCAGAACGTCATTAATCAGCGTCAGCAAATGCTCGCCAGAACGACTAATGATGGCGATCTGTTCCTGCTGTATGTGAGAAAGGGATGGGTCGCGTCCCAGCACTTGGGTAAAGCCGAGAATTGCATTGAGGGGAGTTCGCAATTCGTGACTCATTTTTGATAAAAATTCGCTTTTAGCCTTGTTAGCCGCATCTGCAACTTCTTTGGCTTGTTGTAAGGCTGCCTCTGCTTTTTTGTCCTCCGTAATATCGCTGGCTGTGCCAGTTATTCCTAGAATGTTTCCCTCGGAATCCCGCACTACAAGTGAATTAAACCGGAGATTGATAGGTCTGCTGTCTTTAGCTAATTGTATGGTTTCATACTGAAATACGGACTCTCCATTCAGCATACGTTGGAATATCTCGTTATCTTTGGGAAGTTGTTCAGGTATCTGAAACTCACTGAATTTTCGCCCTATCATTTCTTCAGGGCTGTAGCCAAAAATCAGTTGGACGGCAGCGTTGACGAAGGTATAACGCCCTTCAACATCAACTGACCAAATCATATCCTGCGATGTTTCAACTAAGTCACGGTATTTAGCCTCGCTTTCTTTTAGCGCTTCTTCTACCCTTTGACGATCGGTAATGTCGTTAATGACTAAGAGAATACACGCTTCTCCACCCAGCTCAATAATATCTGCTGATACCAGCATCTTCCTCACCTCGCCTGATGAAGTACAAAAATCAAATTCCTGATTCCGAAGCACTCCTGATTCTTGCAATAGCTGCTTGTATCTGTCACATTCTTCTAAATTAACCCAAAAATTCAACTCAATTGCTGTCAAACCAATTACCTGTTCGCGAGAGTAATTAAAAGTGCTGAGGAAACTGTCGTTCACTTCAATGTAGCGTCCATCTGCAAACCGGGCGATCGCGATCGGGTTAGGACTGGAACGAAATGCTTTAGAAAACTTTTCTTCAGACTTGCCCAAGGCTCTTTCTGTCTGCATTCTGACAGCCATTTCCTGTTGCAATTCTTGCGTTCTTTCTATAACCTTACATTCCAGCGTTCGCGAGTATTCGCCTAATTGCTCGTAAAGTTGAGCATTCTCAATAGAAATAGCAATTTGGGCAGATAACAGTTTTAACAATTCTAGGCGATCGGTAGTAAAAGCCCCTTCAATCAGGTTATTTTCCAAATAAAGAAGGCCCGTCAGCTTACCTTGGTGCAGCAGAGGAGTACAAAGAATAGATTTCGGTTGAGTGGCTGCAATATAAGGATCGCGAGTAAATTGTCCTTCGAGAGCGGCATTATTTAACACCACATTTTCCTGAGTACGAATCACATAATTGGCGATCGCACTTGCAAGCAAAGGGGTTCCCCCAGAAGCTGTTGTTGGATTGAGAGGAAGCGATTGCAGCACGCTAACTTCATCCTCGTTCACCGAACCTTCCGCCTCTAGCGCCCAGTGTCCCGCTTTTTCTAAAATCAAAAAACCTTTTTGGGCCCCCGCATTCTCGATCGCAATTTTCATCAATCTTTCCAGCAACCTACTCAAAACTATTTCACCCGAAATCGCTTGAGAAGCTTTCATCACCGTAGCTAAATCTAGCGTCTCACCCAAATTGTTGCTAGTAGTCGCAGTCGTTGTGCGGTTAACTTTTGTGTGAGTAGTTGTCTTCCCTGATGTTCTCGCGATTAATTGGGGATACTTTTCCTCTAACTTCTCAACTTTACGTTTAGCACCCCAATATTGGTAGCCATAGTGGGCTTTAGTCAAGTAGATTTGGGCAAATTCTTCTTTATTTTTCCCCAACCAGAACTTAGCAGCCAGTTCCGCCGCCAGCGCTTCATTCTGAATAAAATCACCCTCTCTAGCCTGAGAATAAGCGCGATCGTACAAATCCATCGCCTCTAAATCTCGACCTGAAATTCTCGCCATTTCTGCCGCCACCAGCCAGAATTTATGTGCGAAACTTTCCCAGCAGTTATCCGCCCAAATTTTGATTTGTTTCTGATTAGCTTCTAATTGCTCCCAATAATCTTTTCGCTCCGATTCAGAAACCTCTGAATACAGAGCCGTTAAAATCAGACAACGGTAAAAATGATGGTGAGCACTAGAAATATGACCCATCAAATAATCGAGCAGTTCCGCAGCGCGATCCGATGCTTCTAGCGCCTCACTATACAGTCCGTAAAGATATAAATTCTGCGCTTTTAAAACATAAAACTCGCACAGCGCTGCCATACTTTTACGGCGGTGGAAATTTTCTAAATGCTGTTCTTCGCTAACATCATCCTCTTCGCCCATCAAATTTAAAATTGCTGACTTATTAGCAAGAATTATATCAATCGCCCATAAATTTTTAGTTTGCTCGCAAAAATGGAGCGACTTGGCAATATCTTCCAAGAGATTATTCAAATTCATGCCCTGGAAGAAATAGGTAATAGTTTGAAACATCCGGTTATAACCCGTCCATTGCAAATTGCCCGATTGCAAGCCAACTTTATAACATTCGTTATTAATTTCCGCCGTAGTTTTGAGCGGTCTCACCCAGCAGTTTAAGTAATTGGCAAATATCACACTATCTTGGCAGTTTTGAGACAAGTTATTTGAATTTTCGCTCAGAGTAAGAGCGAGTCTGCCAAACTCATACGCCGATTGGTAATCGCCTAAAATTGAATTCAGGATAATTCCATAACATGAATAGCAATAAGACCCTCCCGCAACAAAACCGTACTTGAGAGAAAGGTTAATCGCTTTGATCACAGTCAACTTCCACAGTTCTTGAGATGAAAAGAACGTTAGCGGCCCCATGTTGCCCAATAATTGCATGGCCATTAGTTGAGCCGGGTCTTTCATCTTTTCTGCATTAATTAAGGAAGCAATTTCTTGGTTTGCCAAGTTAGCTTGAGCTGCCGCCATTTCAGCATTAACCGCCTCGCTTAAATTATATTCTGCCAAGTCTATGCCTAGCAAGTGAAGGGCTTTTAATCCAGATTGAACTGCTGCTTCATATTTACTCAGCAGAGTGTACTGCACGATCAAAATGTTGTAAATTTCTGCCTTTTCTAGATCAGATTTGGCCCGGGCAAATACCAGTTCTATTAAAGCTTCTGATTCTTCAAAATTTCCGTTTAAATATTCGGCTTCTGCCAGCTCTTTATGAAAGGTAAAAGCTAGTTCGTAGGAGTCTTGCCAAATATCGCCCGGTAAAATTTCTCGACCTAATTTTAAGTAATCTCTGGCAGCAGCATAAGCCGTTGCATCTTTGGCTTTGCGAGCGGCTGTTAAATTTAAAATAGCTAGTTCAGTTTTCTCGCGATCGTTAATGATTAAATTGCGACCCAAATTTAAATGATCGGCAATTTCAAAAATTCTTTCTGCTCGTCGCTCAGGAGAAATATTGGCCAGTAACAGGCGACCAATTTGTAGGTGAATTGCTGTTTGCAGTTTTGAGTCAATCAAAGCGTAACCTGACTGCTGCACGCGGTCGTGCAAAAATTTATAAGTAGTAATTACCAAGTCTGAGTTAATTATTTCTGATTCGGTAGCACCTAACTCAGAAGTAGTTAAGATTAATCCCTCTTGGATGGCTGGCAATAGTTCTTGAAACGTGGCTAGCCACGATTTCTCATTAATAATTGAAAGAGTGTTTAAGTCAAAACTATTACCCACGCAAGCAGCCAAGCGCAAAACTTTCTGAGTTGATTCTGGCAACTTTTTCAATTTACCAAGCATCAATTCAATGACGTTATCAGTAATACCTACTGATTCAATTTCTGAAATATCCCAATCCCAGTTTCTTTCTTGAAAATTGAATCGCAGCAGATTTTCTTGATAGAGTGTTTTGAGAAACTGATTGACAAAAAAAGGATTACCTTGAGTTTTACTGAGGACTAACTCGGCTAGGGGGAGCGCTGATTTTTGGTCTTTACGCACGGTGTCAGTAATTAAGTTACTTATTTGGTGAAGGTGTAAGGGAGCTAAAGTAAT
Organism: Microcoleus sp. Pol7_B2; assembly: GCF_036701035.1. Classification (NCBI taxonomy): domain Bacteria; kingdom Bacillati; phylum Cyanobacteriota; class Cyanophyceae; order Oscillatoriales; family Microcoleaceae; genus Microcoleus; species Microcoleus sp. Pol7_B2. Next base: position 8,796 of record NZ_JAUBQB010000092.1, read on the forward strand.
TCGCTCGATTCTTGCACCTTGATTTTGCAGCTCATCCAAAGTCATCATTAAAGGATGTGATGGGTTAATTTCGTTGTCTCGATAAGCACCAATTAGAAACAGATAGTTCGTTTGTTCATCTGCTATCATTACTTGTAGCAATTTCAATGTAGCGGCATCAGCCCATTGTAAATCGTCGAGAAAGATGACTAAGGGATAGTCAACTGAACAAAACACGCGGATGAATTTTTGAAATACTAAATTAAAGCGGTTTTGTGCTTCTGTAGCGCCTAATTCTTGTACGGTATGCTGTTTACCAATGATTAATTCTACTTCAGGAATGACATCTACAATGATTTGACTATTAGCGCCAACGGCCGCTAATATTTTTTGTTTCCAGGTATTGAGTTGATTTTCGCTTTCTGTTAAGAGTTGCTTGACTAATGATTGAAAGGCTTTGACAACGGCCGCGTAAGGGATATTTCGTTGAAATTGGTCGAATTTTCCGGCAATAAAATAACCTCTGGCTTTAGTAATTGGTTTATAAACTTCTTGTACTAAGGCGGATTTTCCAATGCCAGAGTAACCGGATACTAGCATCATTTCGGTGCTGCCTCTGCTGACTCGCTCAAAGGCTGCTAATAAGGTTTCAACTTCTGTTTCTCTGCCGTAGAGTTTTTCGGGGATGAGGAAATGGTCTGTAATATCCCGCGTCCCCAATGCAAACGTCTCAATGTTACCCGTGTTTTGTAATTGAGCCAGACAAATTTCTAAATCGTGTTTCAGTCCTAATGCACTCTGATAGCGATTTTCCGCATTCTTTGCCATCAGTTTACTAACAATTTGGGATAAAACTATGGGAATTTCTGGCTTGATTTGATGTACCGGAATCGGCTGTTTGGCGAGATGACAATGCACTAACTCCATTGGGTCCTCTGACTCGAAGGGTAACTGTGTTGTCAACAATTCATAGAAGGTCACACCCAGGGAATAAAAGTCACTCCGATAGTCAATGCCTCGATTCATTCTTCCTGTCTGTTCTGGGGAGAGATAAGCTAAGGTTCCTTCGATAATGTTTGGATTCTGGATTTCTTGGGTTTGTTTCGGCAGCAGGGAAGAGATACTAAAGTCAATGAGCTTAATTTGTTTGCTATCGGGGTTGATTAGGATATTGGCCGGTGTGATATCTTTATGAATAACTTTATTTTCGTACAAAGAGTGAAGAATATCTGCTAGTTCCCTGGCTAGGTCGAGAAAGTTTTCTAAAGATCTAGATTGAGCTGGTTGGTTTTTATCAGTTGGGGTCTGGATATAAGTAGACAGAGAGACTCCTCCAAAGTCCTCCATTATCAAAGCATAGGCGCTTTTGTAAGGTACTAAATCGAGGGGTTTAACAATACTGGGGATGTTGAGATTTTGGGCAATGGTGTACTGGTTGCGGAATTGCACCAGTTCGCAGAAGCTAGGGTATTCGTTTCGCAGCAGTTTGATGACGACTGGAGTACGATCGCTCTCCCGAACACCGCGATAGACTAAAGTGCGAGATCCTGCATAGACTTGTTCTGTTATGCGATACCCTGGCAGGTCAGTAATTGTCTCCATTTTCCAGTTCTCAATAAATTGCGGGTTACTATATCTCTAGTTTACTCAGCCAACTTGAAAAATTCTCAATGGTCTCTAATGTTCCTGCAATTGTCAGTGGGCGTTCTGTACGAACGATCGCAGTTCGTTGGATACTGAAGCCATATTATTAATTGTTTTACAGGTTTTGATTACCAACTGATAATAAGCGGCAATCCAGGTCGGAAATCTACCTGTTGTCCCTGCACTTCTCCATCAAAACCAAGCTCGACCAAATACTCGGTTCCTATTCGCAACTTTAATTGATTTGTCTCAAGCACTGCTTGAAGTTCAGGTGACGGATTATTAGCAGCAGGACTGACTAATTCTACGCGAGTAATTTCGCGGAAACCAACACCATGATCCAAAGGCTGTGACTTATCAGCAGAGTATTGATCTGGACGTTTACCAAAGGAAATTTGGAAAAGCATCGGCTCAGTCAACACATCACTATTTGTTCCTACTGCGATACTCATCGTTTCAGATAAATAAGGTGGACGATATGCCCAACTTGAAAATGCAACTGTGTCCTCAGAACCTTTGGCTGGACGCAAACAGATGCCAAATGGACACGCACCATTATTCCGATTTGTCGATCGCTCCCAAAGACGAGTCTGATGAATTGGCTCAGACTTCGCCTCTTCTGGATCGTGAACCCATAACAATTCCAACATTGCATTATGGAAAAAGAAACAGCGATTGGCTGTACCTTGTCCGTGATGAATGCGAGATCCACCCTCAACTAAACCGAAGGATGATAAACGATTAGCTTCCGAAGCACCAATATCAGTAAGGATGAAAAGATGGTCGAATTCAAATGTCATAGAATTATTCATTGAATTGCTCGATGCTCAAGTAATTTTAATCCCCTGTGATTGCTTTTTTTTCGCTCGCAACGCTGATGCTGCACAGCGTACTGTACCAAAGCCCCAAACCTCTAGTCAGTAAATCTTTCCCAATCTAAAATCTAAAATCTAAAATCTATCGCCCCAACCTTCAAGTTACAACCAGATTGAGGAACCATCCGCCCGCATCCAGCAGTCTCAACATCCAGTTACCGACAATTCTGCTAAAGTCAGGTCATCATCCGGTGCATCTTGTAGAGACGTGATTCGCAGCCTCTGCCCCCAAAGCAGTAAAATCCCATCACATTGTCACCTGCCACCCGATCGGCAGTAAGTTAAAAATTAAGGTAGTTTGAAAATAATCGCCCAAAGTTGAAAGAAGCCTTGACATCTGACCTAAACTCTCTAACTTAGACCCTCTAGCTGCGCTGCCATCCATATTTAAAAGATGCCATGTCAACCTTAGTCATCGTCGAATCTCCGACCAAAGCCCGCACCATCCGCAACTTCCTGCCCTCCACCTACCGTGTAGAGGCATCGATGGGCCATGTCCGCGACCTACCATCCTCCGCCGAAGAAATACCAGAAGCCGTTAAAGGAGAAAAATGGGCGCAATTGGGCGTAAACGTGGAGGCAGACTTTGAACCCCTCTACGTCATCCCGAAAGATAAAAAGAAAATTGTTAAAGAACTCAAAGACGCCCTCAAAGACGCCACAGAACTGATACTAGCCACTGACGAAGACCGAGAAGGCGAAAGCATTTCCTGGCATTTGCTGCAAATCCTCAAACCCAAAGTGCCCATCAAGCGGATGGTGTTTCACGAAATCACCCGCGAAGCAATCCGCGACGCCTTAACCCACTGCCGCGATATCGACAATCGAGTAGTACAAGCCCAAGAAACTCGCCGAATTCTCGATAGACTCGTCGGTTACACACTCTCCCCGTTACTGTGGAAAAAAATCGCTTGGGGTTTGTCCGCTGGTAGAGTGCAGTCAGTCGCAGTCAGGCTTTTGGTGCGCCGGGAACGCGAACGCCGCGCTTTCCGCCAAGGTAGTTACTGGGATTTAAAAGCCCTTTTGGAAAAGGGCAAGATTTCCTTTGACGCCAAACTCGTGACTGTCGGCAATGTAAAAGTTGCAAACGGCAGCGATTTTGATGAAAATACCGGGCAAATTATCTCCGGCCGCCGCGTACTTTTGCTGAATGAAGAACAGGCGCGGGCTTTACTCTCACGCATTCAAAACAAACCTTGGACTGTCACCAATCTCGAAGAACGGCCAGTCACCCGCAAACCTTCGCCGCCGTTTACGACCTCGACTTTGCAGCAGGAAGCTAACCGCAAGCTGCGGCTGGGTGCGCGGGAAACCATGCGAATTGCCCAAGGTCTCTACGAACGCGGTTTTATCACCTATATGCGGACGGATTCGGTGCATTTGTCCGAACAGGCGATCGAAGCGGCGCGCAGTTGCGTGCAAGAACTTTACGGCAGCGAATACCTCAGCCCCCAACCGCGCAAATACACCACGAAAAGCAAAGGCGCGCAGGAAGCCCACGAAGCTATCCGTCCCGCCGGCAGCACTTTTCGGACTCCGCAGCAAACGGGATTGGATGGGATTGATTTCCGCCTCTATGATTTGATTTGGAAGCGGACAGTCGCTTCTCAAATGGCCGATTCCCGCCAAACTCACGTCACTGTATTAACTCAGGTAGAAGATGCCGGTTTCCGTTCCAGCGGCAAACGCATTGATTTTCCCGGCTTTTTGCGGGCATACGTGGAAGGTTCCGACGATCCGAATGCGGCGTTGGAAGACCAAGAGGTGATTTTGCCGGCGCTGAAGGTGGGGGATAAACCTAATTGTAAGGATTTAGAGGCGATCGGGCACGAAACTCAACCTCCCGCCCGCTACACGGAAGCTTCTCTGGTCAAAATGCTCGAAAGCGAAGGTGTGGGCCGTCCGAGTACCTATGCGAGTATTATCGGTACAATTGTCGATCGGGGATATGCCAAATTAATAGCTAATGCCCTAATTCCGACATTCACCGCTTTCGCCGTCACGACTTTATTGGAAACACATTTTCCCGATTTAGTAGACACCGGTTTTACTTCCCGAATGGAACAAACCCTCGATGAAATTGCCACCGGCGAGGCGAAATGGCTGCCGTATTTGCAAAAGTTTTATACAGGGGAAACCGGGCTCGCAACCCAAGTTAAAGAACAGGAAAGTCAGATTGATGCGAAAGTTGCCCGAACTGTGGTGTTGGAGAATCTTTCCGCCAAAGTTTGCATCGGGAAATTCGGCGCATACCTGGAATCTGAAAGCGAAGAAGGCTTGGTAAAAGCCTCGATTCCCCAAGATTTGACGCCGGCAGATTTAGACCCGGAACAAGTGGAGTTTCTGTTAAAGCAAAAAACGGAAGGTCCGGAAAAATTGGGTCTTCACCCGGAAACCGGGGAACCGATTTATGTGCTGATTGGCAGTTATGGGCCATACGTTCAGTTAGGAGAAGTTTCGGAAACGAACAAGAAACCGAAGCGGGCTTCTTTACCCAAGGGGACAGATAAGGATAGCGTGACGCTGGATATGGCGGTGAGTTTGTTGACTTTACCCCGGTTGTTGGGCACTCACCCGGAGACGGGGGCGAAGGTGCAAGCTAATTTGGGGATGTACGGGCCTTATGTGGTTCACGACCAGGGTAAGGTGGGGAAAGATTATCGATCGATCAAACCGCCGGATGATGTTTTGACGATAACGCTCGATCGGGCTTTAGAGTTATTATCGCAGCCAAAAGCCGCCCGCGGCCGCAGCAAAACAGCGACACCTTTAAAGGAATTGGGCGCGCATCCCGAGTCGGGAGAACCCATCAATGTTTACGACGGCCGCTACGGCCCCTACGTGAAACACGGCGATATCAATGCTTCTTTGTCGAAGGATGAATCAGTGGAGAATTTCACCTTGCAAAGAGCACTGGAATTGTTAGCAACGAAGGAAGCGGCGGGAGGCGGTAAATCTAGCAGCAAGTCGAAGAAGTCTACTAAGGCAACTGCGGAGAAATCGGAGACTGCAACGAAGAAGACTGCGGCGAAGAAAACCACTGCTAAAAAGACGGAGACTGCGGCGAAGAAAACCACTGCTAAAAAGACGGCGACTGCGACAACAGCCAAGAAAACAACTAAGTAAAATTAGTTGAGTTTTTTCTCATTCTCAAAACTCGGTTTCTTCAAAAAACCGGGTTTTTTTTATTTATCAAATACTAGACAACATGACAAAAATAGGTTTGTAGTAAGGAGTTTAGTCCTGACAATTTTGTTCTATTAGGTATTTGTCATCAGCCTCTGCTGGATTCGATCGCCCCTATTTTTTTTGAGACGTATCAACTCAAACTCTTGTCAAGCCTAGCTTTTGGGCTTGCTTGTCACCTGTGGGCCAAATCATCCTATTTACTTATTGACAATTGCTTTTCTCTGTTCAATTGTCAGGGAACGTATATATAAGGTTACAAATTGTATCATAAGCAACAGAAAGTACCCAATGTTTTATGTAGCGCTCTACAATTGAGAAAAGAAACAAGATTAAGAGGCGCGATTCCGATGGATATGAATGGAAACCTAGACTGGGAAGAAGCATTTGAGTACAGAGCGGGCTTAACAGTAGAATTGAAGTCCCAGCCTGGGGTTTTGCATACGATCGCTTACTATGAAGTGATGATGGTACCGCCCATCTGGTTAGAAAATGACCCGCGTCCCCGCTATCCTCACGAACTGCGAGTCGTTTCCCACCAGCCAACTGTGTCCAATGTTTGCCGGATTTCAGAGAGTCCTGTTTTAGTCGCCTCCTAGGTTTTTCCAGCGGGAAATATTGGCGATAGCATCTAGGCAGCAATCAAACCGATGCAGTGATTTTCGGATTGAGATTGCTTGAGTTTACTTTGTGGCATCGGCTAAGTAGTCGTAGAGTGCGCCGCCATGAACAACCCCTAACTTGCATATCGACAATCTCACAGATCCGCACCTGTGCGCTCGAGAGGCGATGTAAACAAACCCAACACTTATTTTCTAGCCAAACTTTGTAAAAATGGTATTATTTTAGGGTTGCGGTAATTCCTTTCCCTATCAATAACCCGACGTTAGTCTAAAATCTCCTCAGCGGCCACAAAGGCGAGATGGGCGATCGACTTTCACGAAAAAACTGCGGTAATCCAAAAGTATATTGGTACAAAGGGTAGAAATCCATCTTGATATTAATGAGAGTTGTTTGAGGTTTTTCCTAGGGTGACTAATTCGGTTTATTAACACAAAAGTTACAACTTTAACCATAAAAATTAAATTGGTATGTTAAGATGACACAAGCCCTTACCATACTTGATTTCAATTATGGCTGAAAAATTAATAGTTAGAAACTTTGCTGGCATCAAGGATTTGGAGATTGAAATCAAACGAATAAATATACTTATTGGTCCTCAAGCCAGCGGTAAAAGTGTTTGCGCTAAACTCCTTTTTTATTTTAAGAACTTCGTATGGGAAATTTTATCGGTTGTAAATAATGAGCAGACAAAACGCAATCTAGATTCAAACTATTCCAAGACGTTTGAGGAATATTTTCCTCCAGATTGTTGGGGAAAACAACATTTTTTCATCAGGTATGAAATTTCCAATGTTTTTATAGAAGTTAGGAGAAAACAGGATACCAAAGGTAGAATTTCCCTCAGCTATTCAGATTTTTTCAAGAAAGAATTGGCAGACCTACGCAATTTACTCAAAAAAGCAAGAGAGGAAAGCTCTGAAATAACTTTTAGTTTTAATATTCTTAATAGTTCATTTTTTGACAATAAAATTTTAAAAGATCACTTAGTAGAAACTTTAGGCATATCCATTGGTCGAGAGGCAGCCTTCAATCAGCTTTTTATTCCTGCTGGTCGCTCATTTTTCGCTAATCTTCAGAGCAATATTTTTTCTTTTCTTTCAAGCAATAATACCTTAGATCCATTTCTAAGATCGTTTGGCTCAACATACGAAACGATAAAAAAATTGCGTATACAATATGAAGTTGATGTTGAAGATAAATATACAAAAGATATACTAGAGGAAATAAACAGGCTAATAGAGCAGTCCTTATGTGGTAAGCACATACAGGAAAAAGGCAAAGATTTTCTGGAGGTGGCAGATGGAAGACGTATTAGTATTGCGAACTCATCTTCCGGTCAACAGGAAACATTGCCTCTGACAATTATACTAGCTGCACTACCTTTACTAGCTTCCCCTCCTGTCGGTCAGACAGTGTATATTGAGGAGCCGGAAGCGCATTTATTTCCAAGCGCACAGCGTAATATTATCGAGTTGATCGCTACTGTCTTTAATTATCGCAAAGAGCAACTTCAATTCTTTATAACTACCCATAGTCCTTATGTCCTGACAGCACTTAATAATCTGCTCCAGGCTGGGCTTCTTTATGAAGAATCCAGCGAAGATATACAACATCAACTAGAAAAGATTGTATCTAGATACAAATCATTAGATGTTTCCGATCTCTCAGCCTATGTTTTGAGCGATGGAAAATGCAATAGTATTGTGTGTCCTGATACGGGGTTGATTGATGCGCGAGTCATTGATTCTGTTTCTGATGAACTAGCTATAGAATTCGATCAACTTCTCAACTTAGTTTGAATGGTATATGAAAAGTCTTCCCGAGTGTGAGGAACGTAGATCCGACACCAAGATTGTCTTGCAGGAGAACAAAAGTAAAATAACTTTTCTCAACCCGAATAAAGACGAAATATTAATAATTAAGGTTGATGGCTGCGTTATTAGTGACAATGAGACTTTGCGTTGCGACTACGCACTCATTCCTTCTGATACAGTAGAAATATATGTAGAGTTGAAAGGAAGTGATATTGCACAGGCGGTTAAACAAATAGAATCAACTATTAATTTACTTTCGGCAAATCCCCAAAAGATTAAGAAGCTCTGTTTTGTCGTGTCTACACGTGTGCCAAAACAAACAACAACTATACAACAGCTACAAAGTCAGTTTAAGAAAAAATTTAATGCTAGTTTCCGAATCAAGAATATTCAAGATGAGTATGATTTAAGTACGTCCACAAGCTAAACTAACGAGAACTTGGATATGACCAACATACAAAACTTTAGCAGAAAAGGAGTGAGCGGACGCTCGCCCTGTATCAACTAAATTTGAGTTATTATTATTTATTATAATTAATTCTGACTTCTACCTTGAGAAGTATCTTTTTGGGGACTTGAACAACACATCCTACCACTCGCAACATATTCTACGGCTCAGTGCGGAGTGCACAGCCTACAAAAACTCTTGTGTAAATCCTATTATGTATTGCTTAATCCCTTGATCCCCGCAAGTAGCGGTCTTTATTGCATTAAAGTCGTGCGATGTTTAGCCAGAAATTAACATTGATTTAAACTTTAATGGAGACATAAACGAGCTAGAATTCAATAGTTTGCGTGGAAGACATTGAGTTTAAATACAAAATGTCACAAATAACAAATTAATACCGATCGCACTTCTCGATCGCACTTTACAAAACAAGCACAACTTAGGAGTCAATCGCTGATGATGCTAGGAACAACCGAGATCCCGCAATTAAAGCCGCTTTCCCACTCAGAACTACACAAAATGAACGCCTACTGGCGCGCGGCAAACTACCTATCCGTCGGACAAATCTATCTCCTCGACAACCCCCTACTCAAAGAACCCCTCAAAATCGAACACGTCAAACCGAGACTCCTCGGACATTGGGGCACCACTCCAGGCCTCAACTTCATCTACGTTCACCTCAACCGCATCATCAAAGCCCAAGACCTCAACACCATCTACATCGCAGGCCCCGGACACGGCGGGCCGGGCTTGGTCGCCAACACCTATCTCGAAGGAACTTACAGCGAATATTACTCGAACATTTCCCAAGATGAAGAGGGTATCAAGCGGCTGTTCAAACAGTTCTCCTTTCCCGGCGGTATCCCCAGCCACGTCGCCCCGGAAACTCCCGGTTCGATTCACGAAGGCGGCGAACTCGGCTACGCCCTCGTCCACGCTTACGGGGCGGCCTTCGACAATCCCGATTTGATTGTGGCGGCCGTTGTCGGTGACGGGGAAGCGGAAACCGGCCCCTTGGCTGCTAGCTGGCATTCTAACAAGTTTCTCAACCCGGTTCGCGACGGGGCCGTGTTGCCGATTTTGCACTTGAACGGCTACAAAATTGCCAATCCAACGCTGTTGGCCCGCATTCCGCGCGAGGAATTGGAAAGTTTGATGGTCGGTTATGGCTACAAACCTTATTGGGTGGAAGGTTCAGACCCGGAAACCATGCACCAGTTGATGGCTGCAACTCTCGATACCGCGATCGGCGAAATTAAGGCGATTCAGGAAAAAGCCCGGACGGAGGGCTATTCCGGCCGTCCCCAGTGGCCGATGATTGTGATGAAAACTCCCAAAGGCTGGACGGGGCCGAAGGAAGTTGACGGTAAGAAAACTGAGGATTATTGGCGATCGCACCAAGTCCCGCTTTCGGAAATGGGTTCTAAGCCCGGACACGTCCAACTCCTGGAAGATTGGATGAAAAGCTATAAGCCGGAAGAACTCTTTGACGAAAAGGGCAAGTTAATTCCCGAATTAGCAGAACTCGCACCTAAGGGCGATCGGCGGATGGGCGCAAATCCCCACGCTAACGGCGGGCTGCTGCTGCGAGACTTGAAAATGCCGGAATTTGAAGACTACGCCGTTGACGTGCAAAAACCGGGCACTGTAATGGCTGAAGCAACCCGCGTTTGCGGCCGCTTCCTGCGAGAGGTGATGAAACGGAATCAGGAAAACGCGAATTTCCGCATTGTCGGGCCTGACGAGACGGCCTCAAACCGCCTCGATCCGGTGTTTGAAGTGACGGACCGGGTGTGGGCGGGGGACATTTTGCCCGAAGACGACCACATCTCCCCCGACGGCCGGGTGATGGAAGTCCTCAGCGAACATCTATGTCAGGGATGGCTGGAAGGCTATTTGCTGACGGGACGCCACGGCTTTTTCTCTTGTTACGAGGCGTTTATTCACATCATCGATTCGATGTTCAACCAACACGCCAAGTGGTTGAAAACTACTAACGACATTCCTTGGCGCCGACCGATCGCCTCTCTCAACTACCTGCTAACTTCTCACGTTTGGCGGCAAGACCACAACGGTTTTTCTCACCAAGATCCGGGTTTTATCGACCACGTAATTAACAAGAAAGCGGAGGTTGTGCGGGTCTATTTGCCGCCGGATGCGAACACTTTGCTGTCAGTAACGGATCACTGTCTCCGCAGCCGCCACTATGTCAACGTGATTATTGCAGGGAAGCAACCGGCATTGCAGTATTTGGATATGGATGCTGCGATTAAACACTGTACCGCCGGCATCGGCATTTGGGAGTGGGCCAGCAACGATAAAGGCGGCGAACCGGATGTGGTGATGGCTTGCGCGGGTGATGTTCCGACGCTGGAAACTTTGGCTGCTGTTGACATTCTCCGCCGAGATTATCCCGATTTAAAAGTGCGGGTGGTTAATGTGGTGGATTTGATGACGCTGCAACCTGCTAGCGAACATCCCCACGGTTTGTCTGACAAGGATTTTGATACTTTGTTCACGAAAGATAAGCCGGTGATTTTTGCTTTTCACGGCTATCCTTGGCTGATTCACCGATTGACTTATCGCCGGACAAATCACCCGAATATTCACGTTCGGGGTTACAAGGAAGAGGGAACGACTACGACGCCGTTTGATATGGTGGTGGTTAATGACCTCGATCGATTCCACTTGGTTGGAGATGTACTCGATCGCGTTCCGAAACTCAGTTCTGTCGCAGCTTACGGCAAACAAGCTATCCGTGACAAGCTGATCGAGCACACGCAGTATATCACCGAACACGGCGATGATATGCCGGAAATCCGCGACTGGAAGTGGCCGCACGCGGGCCCGGTTTCGCCGGAAGCGCCGAAGGAAACAAAAGATCCGGGGGCGACTGCAGAACAAACCGTGCGATCGGGTGCACCTGGATAGGTGCGATCGCTTCTTGACCTCTGCGTGAATCTGCGTTAATCCATTGTCATCTGCGGTTAACAAATTCTCTTTTTTTAACCGCAGATACAGGCAGATTAACACAGATTAACGCAGATGAGTTAGATTAATTCAACAGGATAGGTAATGCTGAAAGAAATAGAAATCCAAAATTTTAGGTGTTTTGAGCAAATCAAAATTTCTGGGTTTGAAAGAGTCAATTTAATCGGCGGTAAAAATAATGCTGGCAAGACAGCATTGCTAGAAGCACTTTTTCTCAATTTTGCTCCACGACCTAGCAGTCTAGTAATCCTAAGACAACTTAGAAGAGAGCCAGCAAAAGCTATAGAAGCTATGCCCTATCGAACTTGGGATAACTTGTTTTATTCACAAAGAAAGGAGCGATTGATAGTAATTATTGGAACAGATGACAAAAATAAAACTGACCGATTAGAAATTCAAGTACAAGTCAGGAGATATAATATAACTTTTAAGGTTGGGACAAACGAGGCTGAATCTAATTGGTCATCAACACAAGAAGTTAATACTGGCAATTTATTTAATTCTCGCATTTCCATTGACGAAGTACCAATTATTCCATCCTTTGTCAGGATTTCGGGAAAAGAACTCACAGCAGCCTACGACCGCGCCCGTTTGGATGACAAAGATACCGAAGTTTTGAAAGCTTTTCAAGTTATCGATCCGGCGATCGAATCAGTAGAAAGTTTTTCGATCGGGGAACCCACGCTTTACTTGAGAAGAAAAGGCGAAAAGCGTTTGCCTCTTTCATTATTCGGAGATGCAATTAACCGCGTTGCAGACATTATTCTAAAACTGGTAAATAGCGACCCCAAAATACTGTTAGTCGATGAAATAGAAAATGGCATTCACTATACAAATCAGCGAGATTTTTGGAGAATTTTATTTCGCTTGGCGGTGGAACTGGATACGCAGATTTTTGCGACAACTCACAGTTTAGAGATGCTTCAAGCATTTGCTGATGTCGGCTTAGAACCCAATCAGCAATGCAGCAGCGCATATTTTGAACTAGCAAGGAAACTCAAAACAAATCAAATAATCGGAATTCGGCGCGATTTGGAAACTTTGAATTACGCACTAGAGCATCAACAAGGAGTGAGAGGTGAGTAATATTGTCATAGTAGAAAGTAAAAATGATAGAATTTTCATGCAGGCAATGGTTGAGAAACTAAACTGCGATATCCAGGTACAATTACCTATTTATATAGATGATTATAAAAGTTTGGAAGGCTTGAGCGAAACAGAGTTAATCAAAGCTTTAAAAGCTTTAGAAGCTTTGATTGACAAAAATAATATCGAAAAGATTGGAATTATTATCGATCTTGATAATTATTCAGAGCAAGAACGGCTGAAATTCGTAGATAGATGTATAAAACAAGTGTTTGAAGCTGAAAGCTTTTCAAGCACTAAACAATTTATAGATATTTGTGGAGATAATGGAACAAAAGCCAAATTGGCTTGTTACTTTACAAATGTTGGAGGTAAAGGCGAACTAGAAACGCTTTTAAAGGCAATAAAGGCTAGAGAATCACCTCATGCTGATTGTTTGAATAGCTGGAAAGCTTGCATAGAAAGTCAGGGACAGCAAATTGATCGGAAAGGTTTTGATAAATTCTGGGTGAGCATCTATCTCAGGTATGATACTTGCTCAGATAAGGAACAGCAACAAGCTGGAAGGAAATGCACTATGTCTGGGTTTGATTATGTTATGGAACACAAAAAAAATATTTGGGATTGGGATAATCCTGCACTCAATGATTTGAAGGAGTTTTTTAAACTCTTTTGCTAAATAGTAAAATTCACACAAAATTAACTCATGAGCTTAAAAATCTACTTTGTACGACACGGTGAAACAACTTACAGCAAGACTGGCGGCTACTGCGGAGACCTGGACGCAGAATTAACACCGGAAGGTTCTATGATGGCCGAACAATTTGCTGCAACTTACGCAAAATTGCCTTGGAATGCTGTTTATGTCAGTCCCATGAAACGCACAATCGCTACGGCTAAACCTCTGTGCGATGCTGTGGGAATTGAAATGCAACTGCGCGATGGATTGAGGGAAATTAAGTACGGCAAGTGGGAGGGTGAAACAGTTGAATCGGTTCGCGAAAAATATGCTGAAGATTACATTAATTGGTTGACGGAACCGGCTTGGAATCCACCGACAGAGGGGGAAACTTCTGTGCAAATTGCTAGCCGATCATCCTTAGTTATCGCAGAAATTCAGGAAAAGTACAAGACTGGTAATGTTTTGGTGGTTTCCCACAAGGCGACTATTCGGATTATTCTGTGCAGTTTGTTGGGGATCGATTTGGGAAGTTACCGCAATCGCATTGCCGCTTTAGCAGCTTCTGTGAGTGTTGTCAAGTTTGATGTGCGCGGGCCAATGTTGGAGGTTTTGGGCGATCGATCGTACATGGATGAAACTCTCCGCAATTTACCCGGTACTTGAAATTGCGGGTAAGGTGCGGGGGCGCACCCTACAGTCTGAAACTAAATCGCGCCTATGTAAGACAATCCTAAAATCGTACCCGTTCCCAAAATATGACCGAAGCAGAGACTTCCGACAAGTGCACCCAAACTCAAGCCGCCGACCAAACCCGATGAGGGCGCGGCTGGGCCTGTGTGAGGCTTTTGGATGTTTGCTCTGCCGATCGCAATAGCTAAAATATTGCAAAGAATCATAATCAAACCGGTCGTGGGGCTCCACTCTACGGTTCTGGCGACAGTGGCAAGTAAAATTGGTGTAAACATCGATCGGCTCCTTAAACTTTAGTAAATGAAAATCTGCCTAGAAGATATATCAAAAAAATGCAACTGTTAGCTACAGATTGCATTAACAGTTAATTTTTCGACATTTTTCTTAATATTTTTCCCTGAGTCTCAAGATTTTTTAGTCCCCCTCTGCAGGGACGAAAGTTTGACAAAACGCGATTTCAATCGCCTAGCGATCGAAAGAACGAATCAACAGGACATAATAAAGCATGAAAATACTGGTGTTAAATGCGGGTTCTAGCAGTCAAAAGAGCTGTCTTTACGAGTTAAACGATGTGCTGCCCGATCGCCCGCCGCAACCCCTCTGGGAAGCGCAAATTGACTGGAATCACCGCGAAGGTGTGGCCCAGTTGAAAGTCGAAACAGCCTCAGGAACTGAACAGGAGGAAGAATTTGCCTCAGACTCTCGCGAAGCCGCCATTTCTCGAATGCTGGAGACTCTGTGGCAGGGTAAAACTCAAGTTATTAATAGTTTAAACGAGATTGATATTGTCGGCCACCGCGTCGTACACGGCGGACAAGACTATCAGCAAAGTACGTTAATTTCGCCGGATGTTAAAGAGGTGATCGCCCGTTTATCTGTTTTCGCCCCCGTACACAATCCCGTCAACCTCGAAGGCATCGAAGCCCTTGAAAAAATCCTCCCAAATCGGCCGCAAGTAGCAGTATTTGATACAGCTTTTCACGCGCAATTGCCGCCTGCCGCCTTTGTTTATCCCGGCCCCTACGAATGGCTGGAAAACGGGATTCGCCGCTACGGTTTTCACGGCATTAGCCATCAATATTGCGCGCGCAGGGCGGCTCAACTTCTGAACCGTGATTTGAGCGATTTGCGGCTGATTAGCTGTCATTTGGGCAACGGATGTTCTCTGGCGGCGATTCGGGGGGGCTGGAGTGTTGACACGACGATGGGTTTTACGCCTTTGGACGGTTTGATGATGGGAAGCCGATCGGGTGCGATCGATCCGGGGATTATAATTCATTTGTTAAGGCGAGAAGATTTAACTTCTGAAAAATTAGATAATATTCTCAATCGTAATTCGGGTTTAAAAGGGATTTCTGGGGTATCTAGCGATATGCGGCAGATTGGAGATGCGATCGCCGAAGGTAATGAGAGAGCTCAACTTGCTTTGGATATTTACATCCACCGTTTGCGCGCTGGAATTGGCGCGATGCTGGCGAGTTTGGGAGGGTTGGATGCTTTGATTTTTACGGCGGGAGTTGGGGAAAATTCTGCTGTTGTGCGATCGGCTGCTTGCGAAGCTTTTGGATTTATGGGTTTAAAATTGGATGGGGAGAAGAACCAACAGTCGCCAGTAGATGAAGATATTGCGGCAGTGGATTCAGCGGTGAGAATTTTGGTCATTCACACGCAGGAGGATTGGGAAATTGCGCGAGAATGCTGGAAACTTTATCACTAACTTATTTTATGAATTCCTTCAACAGCGATGCCCACTCAGCTTCGCAGCAGGGTCAACAATCACGAACGGCTCAACCAGAATTAATCTAATTCATCTGCGTTAATCTGTGTTTATCTGCCCTCATCGGCGGTTAAAAAAAGAGAATGTATTTACAGCCCCGGACAAGGGATTGACGCTGATTTACGCAGATAAAGAGAGGTAGAGACCTGGGGGGGTGACAAGGCGGTCAGGAGCTAGATAGAATCTGGGCTACAGCCTTCATCCCCCGTTGATAAAAATGGCG
>NZ_JAUBQB010000093.1:0-24168 GCF_036701035.1 Microcoleus sp. Pol7_B2
TTTTCTAATTAACTATTTTTATCGATTTTATCATGATCTTACCTCTGTCTCACATTTATTTGAAATGACTATAACGGATGTAACGGATGTAACGGATGGAAGAAGAAGGAAGCAGGAGGAAGGAAGAAGGAAGAAGAAAAAAAGATGTAATAATAGCAATGGTTTCAGGCATTAAAAACGTCATTCGTAGGGCGTCAACTGCACAATGAGTGGCTTACCCATAGCGCATAAAGTTATTTATTGTTTGCCTCAAGAGTGGTTTAATTAAGTTGATATACTTAAGCTGTTGGGTCTCTAAATTTTATTTTTGGGCGGGTTTTCGCGCGCAGCCCACAAGAATTTTATCAAACTTGACAGTCATCAAGGCTCGGGTCAGGAAGCGTAAAATTTAGATGCGCCTAAGCCGATGCAAAAAAAATGCGATCGCCCGCAGAATCTCTCGAAAGAAATCAAAAGCGCGATCGCATTCCCAAAACTCATTACCAATGACCTAATTCCAACGCTTCTTGCGCTGTCGCTGGCTTGCCACCGCCTCCACCAGTCCCAGGCCGAGAAAATTACTCAGCAGCGACGCATTCCCGTAACTTAGGAAAGGCAGAGGAATGCCCGTAACTGGAGCCAAGCCAATGTTCATCCCAATATTTACGAACACCTGAAAAATCAACATTGACAGTACGCCGATCGCCAGCAAAGAACCAAAATTATCGTTAGCAGTTTGAGCGATCGTCACCAACCGGAAACAAATTATCCAGAACACCAACAACACGCCAATACAGCCAATAAAACCCAATTCTTCGCCAATAGCTGAAAAGATAAAGTCCGTATGCTGTTCGGGAATAAAGTTAAGCTGAGTTTGCGTTCCCTGAAACAAACCCCGGCCCTTCAGTTCCCCTGCGCCAATAGCAATCCGAGATTGAATCAAGTGATATCCGCTACCTAAAGGGTCTTTCTCGGGGTTTAAAAACCCTGTCAGACGCATTTTTTGATAATCCTTGAGCACATTCCAAAAAATATGTCCCAGGTGTCCAGAAACAACGTTCACCAACACAGCACCGAAAGTCCCCAACCAGGGCCAAGGCAGGGTTCGCCAAGCGATAATACCCGCAACAACTACCCAGGCTATCCAAATCGGTGTAGACAGGTTATTGAAGAGAACTGAGATTAGAGGAGAGAATAGCAATATTAGCCAGCCGGGATTGACATTACCCCAGTAAAACATCCCCATTGTGATCGCGCCGAAGACTAAGGAAGTACCTAAATTTGGTTCGGCAAAGATCAATCCCCAGGGTACAGCCATAATCGCCAGCATCCTCAACATATTACCCACCGTGGGAACAGTCTTGTCGTGCAGGAGAGCTGCTAAAGTGACAATCATGCCTACTTTGGCAAATTCTGACGGTTGCAGGTAGAAGCCGCCGATGTTGATCCACCGCTGGGCACCGAGCCCTGTAGTACCGATAAAGCGCACTGCGATCAGGGACAAATTGATTAATATGTAAATCGGCCATTTCCACTCAAGCAGTGTTTGGTAACGGCAGCGGGAAATGATGATGGCGAGGAACAAACCGACTGCCCCAGTTACCCAGTGCCGCCACCAGTCGATCAGCCCCTGGTTGATTTCGACGCTGCGGATCATGATGCCCCCGAAGATGGTGAGGCCGATGCAAGCGGCAAACAGCCAAGGGTCTGCTTCTTCCCAGGGTTTGAAGATGAATTTCCAGCGGTTTCTGACTTGTATTCTCTGCAACATGAGGATTTTAGATTTTAGATTTTAGATTTTAGATTATCGAGCTGATTTTCGGAACTTGTGGATATATTTCGGATTCACAGCCTGCACCTTACTGTAGAAGCGTCGGTGTGAGTACCTCACATTATTCGGGGAGTTGCAGCGAGGTTCCGGGCCGTCAGCAACGGGCTAGGGGTTCCGTGCCCAAAAATCTCCATGTAGGGTGCGCCGATGGGTACCTTACCAGGATGTGGAACGACAAATCAAGGTTTGAGGTGACAGGGGGCGGTTCCCGATCGCACCATAGCCTGATCGTCGCGATCCGCAAGTCCGAAAATAGTCAGGCCGGTTCGTAAAGGTACTCGAAGCCGTTCCCATCTGGATCTCTGCCGTAGAAGGATGCTGTACCGTCGCGGTGTTCGTGAATGTGGGTGACGGAAACACCATCGGCTTTGAGTTGTTGGTAGGCGGATTCCATTTCGGTACGATCGTCAAATACAAACCCAAAATGCGGCCCTGCTTGGTCGTAACTCGGACTCAACAGCGCCAATCCGTCCTCTCCTGCTTTCAAATAAGCCCAGTCTGCATCTTTCCAGACTAACTCCATACCCAAGTTGCGGTAGAATTCAGCAGACTTCTCTATGTCTTGCACGCAGACGGCTACGTGTCCCAATCGTTTTAGTTTCATATCTACAAAGTTTACGGTTGTTCTTTCATTTATTGTATCTATTTTCGGATTTTTTGCTCGATTAATTAGGTATTTTTTCTGTTTTTTTTGTTGCGGCTAACTGTACTTTTTCTACTTGTTTGCTAGCGTCCATTTCGCTGAACAGTTGAATGGCGCGCTCAAAATTTTCTTGGGTTTTCTCGGTGTTACCAAGTTTTTGTTCTGTCAGTGCTAGTTGATAGCAAGCTTCGGCTCGGTCTAATTTAGCGCTAGCTCGATCGAGTATTTCTATTGCTTCTGCATGGTGCTGCAGGGCTTGGTCAAATTCTCCCCCTTCTCGGTACAGCGCTGCTATAGCGCTGAGAGCTTTGGCTTTGATGGTGCTGTACTGGTTTTGGTCGGCTTGGGCGATCGCTTGGCGGTACAAACTCAAAGCTTTCTCTGTCTCTCCCAGGTTTTGATAGGTGGCGGCGAGAAAAACTAACTTGTATCCCGTACCCACCAACTGACTGTTTTCCCGATCGGCATAAAGTTTTTCGGCGAGCTCTTCCGCCTCTTTTTTTGCTCCGACACAGGAGTTGAGGAAAGCTAACCCGACATCGATCGAATAGCTGTTAATCCCGATTTCGTCCCGCGAATTTTTCAGCTTGACAAATATCTCCCTAGCTGATTCTAATTCGCCCATTTCTATTTGACAAAAACCTATATTAATTGCAGCGTTAACTTTCCAGAATTCCAGATTAGCTTGTTTGCCGTTTTCCGGTTCGCCGCTTTTCGCTAGAATTTGCAAAGATTTAGTGGCTTTTATTTCTGATATTTGATGGCATTCTATCGCTTCATTTATTTCACCTAATATCCGGTGACAAATACCTAAAATACTGTATAACCCGCTCAAATAATAATCAGAAGTCACATTGTTGACGATGCGAGTAGTTGCTGAAATTATTGGCTGCAAGAAACCTAATTTGTAGAGCGCTCTACCGAGCTTGTAATCTTTGGCAAACTGGATATTGATTTTTTTGAGGATAACGCTCGCGGCCTGCTCGAAACAGCTAATTGCCACATAATGATAGTAAGCTTCAAAAGCTTTCAGCGCATCTTCTACAGTCTCAATATTTTCAACACTCTCGCTCCAGAACTCGGCGGCTTTGCGGTTGGCAGTTTCCCAGTCTCCGGGCGAGAGCCGATCAACCGCTTCTTCCCGAATTGCTGGATGCAGCCAGTATTCGCCCTTCTGAGACTCGACTAGCGATCGGTGCAACAGCGATTTAATGATTTGTCGGCGCCCGGCTTCCGGCACGTCCCACAGCAAACACAAAAGTCCGTCAGTAGGGACTGTCGGCACGTCTTGATAGCGGTAACAGCCCAAGCGACAGAGGAGTTGATAGGCTTCCGAATCGAGTTCGAGGAGGCGGTTGAATTGACTGGTAACTAAATTTTTTAAGTCTGTTTCAACGAGCGGATGGTCGCTGTTTTCCAGCCAGTAAGCCGCCATATCTCCGTCAAAATCTTCTCGGATCGTGCCGCAAATAATGCCCATTGCTTTGGCATTGCCGCCGTAAACTTTGTGCATTTCCTTGAGGGCGACATCATCTATATTGATGTTGCGGCAGCTAAAAAACTGCCGCCAAACTTCCACCTCTAATCCCGGAAGCAAGTAGTGTTCGACGGTGACATCTGAATCGCAAAGTCGATCGCGACTGGTAATCAGCGTTACCGACTGCACCGCTGCGTCAGCCAAAACTCGCAACAGTTCCACGTAAAGCCGGTGCGGTTCAATAAACTTACCTTGTCCGTCGAGTGCGGCTTCCAAATTGTCAATTAATACGCCGACTTTGTGAGTCTGAAGCTGCCGCTTCAGCCGCCCCAGGGTGACGCCAAAGTCTGGCCCTGGTTCTTCCTGAAAGTCTTGCTTGAGCCATTCTTCGATCGCGCTTTCCAAGGCCGTGATGTTCTCTGTCTCTTTTGCCATCAACAGTTCAATTACCCGATCGAACCCTTGAGATTTGAGATACTGTCTGGCCAAAGTTGTTTTGCCGATACCGCCGGCACTTTGGATGACAATCACTTTTGCACCTTGGGCCACAAGAGTATTGAGATCTTCGATCGCCCCGACTCTGCCCAAAAAATTCGGGTTTTCGATTTCCAAATCCGCATCAAGTCCAGGAGATACTTGGGCCGGAACAGTTTGTCCCGACTGCGGTTCTAGTTTCGAGTAGCTGCGCCAATACCTCTCTACAACCGCTTGAAGGTTGTCTCTTTTAACTTTTTCGCCTTCTCCAAACAGCGCTGAAAGTCGCTTCCACAAATTAGAGGCAGCGTCCTTAACAGTCCCTACTCCATACCCTTCACTATCTGCAACCTGTTGGTACGTCCTGCCTTGCACGCCTTGCCAAGCTTCGCGAAAGATCGCGCTGTCAAGGTTGTCGAGAGTTTTCAGGTTTCGAGCCACAAGTAACGAGTTGGTAAAATCCAGTGCACGATCGGCTTCCATTTAGTCACCAGGTTTAGCGTTACCTATCTGACACAACTTTAACAGACTTTTTCCGACTCGCTTACACGCTCAAACAGTGGACTTGTATAGACTTTTCCCGACTGACACGGCCGAGGTTGGTGGGGGATACTGTTGAGTGTCGAGGGGAAGTTGACAAACAAGCTTCTAACTTACACGCCGATCAAGTCGAGTTTATATTCAGGAGAAAGCAGCTATGTCTATTAACGATGTTGAAACAGCGATCGTAGATGAACAAATTCGCCCTCAAGAATGCGGCCGCGTTCGTTTCCAAAATAGTTGGTGGCCGGCGAAGTGCGATCGAGACATGACTTTTGAACCCGGTGAGGTGGTTCGCGTCGTGGGAATTGAAAATATTACTTTAATCGTTGCAGCGTCGTTTGCGATCAATTCTGAAAGTTAAGGCAAATCTACAATCGGGAGTAAGCAATCATGAATTTTGACAATTCCGAAAAAGCGATCGTGGATGAAGAAATTCGACCTAATGAGTCCGGTCGCGTTCGTTTCCAAAACAGTTGGTGGCCGGCGAAGTGCGATCGAGAGCTGACTTTTGAACCTGGTGAGGTGGTTCGCGTAGTCGGAATTGACAATATTACTTTGATAGTTGAAGCGTCGTTATAAATCAATGGCTTAGGGAGTCGAGCTATAGGTTTATAGCCTCCCAACGTTCAGGCCAACCTAGAAGCAGGAGAAAGTAATCATGACTGTCAGCCATTTGGAAAGAGCGATCGTTGAAGAAGAAATTAAACCAAATCAGTCCGGCAGTGTGCGATTTCAAAGCAGTTGGTGGCCTGCCAAGTGCGTTCGAGAAATAACTTTGCAACCCGGTGAAGTTGTTCGCGTCGTGAGCCTTGACAACATTACTCTGATAGTTGAAGCGTAGTTGGAAAGCAATCTGGAGGTGGGGAGTTATCGGAGGGTAGAACAAATAAATTTGCGATCGCGTTTCTATCTCGATACATTTCTCTTCAAGCGCGCGATCGTACTTCTCGCCTCTGTTAATTTCCAGATTCTAGAGTTTGACCTCAACCACAACTTACCGCTGACAGTTTTGTCGGCGGTTTTTTTGTAGGCGTTCAGGGGGTGACACGCAACTTAAAAGCCTTGTGCTGAAAAGGGTTTAAGGCGATCGCCCTCAAAAAGAATTAGGCTGCCGCGAGCTTCTTTTGCATATCTCGACAAGGTGGAATCTGGAGCGGGGGCGATCGCCCCGGAGCGTAATTGTCAATAAGTCTGTCATAATAGCTATTAGAAATTTCTCCACCGAGTTAGTACGGTGCATAACTCAAAATTAGGGTGTAAAACTGGAAAAACCTTACCCGATGAGATGGATTTGTACATGACTTTTCAAGAAGCCCTAGAATTTATCGAATCAGCCTTAGAGTCCAAGACCAGTAAAACGTTAAGTTTGCTTGAAAAAGAAATCTTAAAAGCTGCTTGGGAAAACGCAACTTATAGTGTACTTGCTGACAGCTTGTACCTGAGCATAGGACATATCAAAGATTTAGCTGCCATCCTGTGGCAGCGGCTTTCAGACGTAATGGGAGAAAAAGTTACTAAAAATAACTTCCGCTCTCTGCTAGAGAAGCAAAACACCACAAGTGCGATCGTCGATGCCAAAGTCCAAGGCGAACCTATGACGATGGCTTCGGTAGGAGAAAGTGACATCAATGAATTAGAAACCTACAAAGGCAAGATTTTAATTGTTGATGACATCCAAGAGAATCTGCATTTTCTAACAAGAATTCTCACTAACGAGGGGTACAAAGTTCGCGGCGTCACCAAGGGTGCGATGGCCTTGAGGACGGTTCGTCATTATCCCCCCGATGCTATATTGCTGGATATTAAAATGCCAGACATGGACGGCTATCAAGTCTGCGAAGCCCTAAAATCGGATGAAAACACCTCAGAAATTCCGATTATTTTCTTAAGCGCGCTCGATCAAATTCTGGATAAAGTCAAAGCTTTTAAGGTAGGGGGAGCTGACTACATCTCTAAACCTTTTCAGTTGGAAGAAGTGCTAGTTCGCCTCGAAACTCAGGTCACTATCCAGCACCAAAAACGCCAGCTTAAAGAAGCAATCGAGCGACACCAGCAAACCGCAGAAATTGCCTACCAATCTCGCACCCTGTTGGCAAACTTGCTAAACTCATCTCTGGATGGAATAGCTGCAGTGGAGGCGATGAGGGGGGATATCGCTGGAGAAATTGAAGATTTTCGCTGCTTGATAGTTAACCCTGTCTTTGCCAGACTCTTAGGAAAAAAACGAACCGAACTCGCGGGCGAACCCGTTCTGAAAAAACTGCTTAATCAATTGAGTCCAGGATTGTTTGATTTGTTAGTAGAAGTTGTTGAGACTGGAGAATCGCTTGAAGGAGAGGTTCATCTAGAAACTAATTACGGCAAATGCTATTATTTCACTGCTGTGAGATTGGGAGACGGTTGCTCAATTACCATCCGTGATCTTACGGACTTAAAACAGTCGGCATTAAAGTCAATGATCGAACAGAACAAACGGCGTGTTATCAAATAGGATAAACGGCGCTTACGCAATCTGACCCAGAAACCGGGTTTTTTAGCGAATCTACGGGCTGTAACCAAGTATTATCCTAAAAAAAGCCGGTTTCTGACTACCGCTGTGTAATTCCTAAAAATATCAATATTCACCAACCAAGGGTTCAGTTAAATCGAGAATCTTCTCAAACTGAAACTTCATCACCCAATTTCTGAGAGTTTGAAGCTCGAAAGCGTGAGATTCAGGAATCTCCTCTAGGAGTTGCAAAACTAATTCCCAATCAGCGTCAATAGCTGCTTCATATAATTTTACTATCCATTTTTTTGACATCGCTGCTAATAAACGAGTGAAATTTAACAGTTCTCCAGTCACATTAGAAGGGGGAGAGGGTAGCTCTTGATCCTGATAAATATAAAGGATTCCCCAATGTTTAGCCATGATGTCAAAGATGGCTTCTGTGTGGAACGGTTTTTGCACAAAAGTCTAGTGAGCGATTCATCCTGCCTGTTTGTTCTGGAGACATATAAGCCAATGTCCCTTCTAGAATATTAGGACTTTTGAGGCTGGGATTCTCTTGGGATAGGATGGTAGATAAGCCAAAGTCAATAATTTTTAATTGTCCGGTTTGAGGATTCAAGACAATTTTAGATGGATTGATATCTTTGTGAATGACCTTTTTTTGATGAACTTTGCCTAACGCATCTGTGATTTGGATGGCTAGACGGAGAAACTCTGGTAAAGCAAAGGGACGGCTATCCAGCAGGATTTTTAAGGACTCTCCTCCAAAATCCTCCAACAACATGACTTGTGTGTTCTCGTATTTTCGCAGTTCGTAGGCTTTAATCGTTTCCTCTAGGTTGAGACGGCGAGTGATTTCGTATTCCTGCTGATAGCGGTATAGTTCGGCTGGTTTAGGTAATCCTCTTTGAGGAGTTTCAAAATCAAAGGTTGCTGATTTGATTTGAGGATGCCTCGGTATACGGGGGAATTCGCACTTTCGTAGATTGGGTTGACTATTGTGATATCTGGCAGTGAAATCATGTGGGGAATTATTGCTGCCTAAAAAACTTAAGTATATAAATAAATATAACATGGGCAGGAGCGGGTGAGAGCAGCAGTAAACTCGCTCCGAATATAAATCCTTGCCTTACCCCCCCTAGAAGTCCCGATGTTTTATTATTGCTTTTTTGCTCTGGCCTTACTTACGCTATATGTAGCGTACAAGTGTACAGGCACTTGAAGCGTCTAGCTACTGTGCGATCGCCAAAACTGAAAAATTTCGGAACGGACAATAATTAATGATAAAATAGCTTAAGGATTCAGCTCCCCAATTGTGGTAATCTGGAAACACTCCACTTTCATTCTCGCACGAGTGCGTGCAGCTATGCGACTCGGTAAAAATTTACCAAAGTTTTGGCTTTTCACAATAGCGTTATTTTTCGCAGTATCGCTGTTGATTAAAGTTACTATAATCCACAATAATTTCGGCATCAACCGCGCCGATACTGAAGTGAAAGTTGTTGCCCTCACCTACGACCACGGGCCCTATCCTCCCTATACAAATCAGCTTTTAGATATCTTAGACCGCTATCAAGTTAAAGCAACTCTTTTTGAAATCGGTCGCAATATTGAGAAACATCCAGACATCGTGAAAATGATTGTCGCGAGGGGAGAGGAGTTGGCAAACCATTCCTAATCTCACAAATCGCATTTGCCATGCTGCTCTGGCTGCAAGAAAATCTAATTCAGGCATCAAAGTCGGAACTAAAGCTGCCCAAAACTGCACCTGTAAAGCAGAGTTAGTAGCAATTTTTTTAACCAGTTCCAGGAGCAAAACGAGGTTCTAGGTGGTTTCCGGGAGGCGAGAACCGGGGAGAAGGGCGATCGTCCGAACTCCGGATATTAATTCCTAATCTTTGCCCGTAGAATTGAGGTTGTCCATGACAGGATTGCCGACAAACTGAGCTTTCTTTAAACCCTGTCGGTTTAAGTCAGTAGCAGCCAAAGCATCTCTAGTAAAAACCGCCAGACATTTGTCTGAGCAAAGCAACTGCCACAAGATTAAACCCAAATCGACTCGCCCCTCGTAATAACTAGAATGAGCCGATAGAAAAATTATATAGGGGCGGTTGCTGGCATGGGCGATCGCCACAGCGACAATATCCCCAGTTGCCACCACCAAATCGCAGTGGCGCGAATGCGTCCAAACAGCCTGCAATTGCTGCCAAGTCAAAGCAATTAGGCGCGCCCCAACATCTTTGAGGAAAAACAGGGGATTCCTGTAAAAAACTCCCCCAGACGGCATTTGACTGGTGGGCCCAATAATTGGCACGGTCGATCGGCGGTAAGCAGCCCCGTCACCTACAATCGGGATTGCCGAAACATCAACATCCGCGCCAGATACTCTTAAAGCTTTGAGAATTTGACAGTTAATCGAGTCTTCCCCGTGACTGTTGCTGAGGAAAAGTATCCTCTTCGATTTCATATAATCGGAATACAATCAGAATCAGTGCCGAGCTTTTTTTAAAGACAGCGGTGCGATAGCTAAACTCGGGCGGGCTAACTTTTTGTTAGTCTAATTTAAATACATTGTGGAAGTGAAACAGCGTGAATATTGAAATTGGGCGGGGCAAAAGCGCTCGCAGAGCTTACGGCATAGATGAAATTGCGCTCGTACCCGGACAGCGCACCCTCGATCCGAGTTTGGCAGATACCAAGTGGCAGATTGGCGGGATCGATCGAGAAATCCCGATCATCGCCAGCGCCATGGATGGAGTAGTCGATGTCCGCATGGCCATTTTGCTGTCGGAATTGGGAGCAATGGGCGTGCTCAACCTAGAAGGAATTCAAACCCGCTATGCCGACCCCCAGCCAATATTAGAGCGCATCGCCAGTGTCGGGAACCACGAATTTGTTTCCCTGATGCAGCAACTCTATGCCGAACCCATCAAGCCAGAATTAATCGACCTGAGAATTAAAGAAATTAAAGCAGGAGGAGGGATTGCCGCCGTCAGCGGTACACCGGCCGGCGCGAGCAAATACGGCCGGGCGGTTGCTGAATCGGGAGCCGATATATTTTTTGTGCAAGCAACAGTAGTCTCGACTGCTTTCCTTTCCCCTGAATCAATCTCATCTTTAGATTTGACACAATTCTGTCAAGAGATGCCGATACCAGTAATTTTGGGTAACTGCGTCACCTACGAAGTCGCTCTGAATTTAATGAAAACTGGCGCTGCGGGCATTCTCGTGGGCATTGGGCCGGGGGCTGCTTGCACGTCTAGAGGCGTATTGGGTGTCGGCGTTCCTCAAGCCACAGCGGTAGCAGACTGCGCCGCTGCGCGGGACGACTACTATCGCGAAACTGGCAAATACGTGTCGGTGATTGCTGACGGCGGTTTAATTACTGGCGGCGATATCTGCAAGTGCATTGCCTGTGGTGCCGATGCAGTGATGATTGGTTCGCCCTTTGCCAGGGCCGCCGAAGCTCCTGGCCGCGGCTTTCACTGGGGGATGGCGACTCCCAGCCCGGTTTTGCCTCGCGGCACTCGCATTCGCGTGGGGACTACGGGTACTGTGGAGCAAATTTTGCGGGGGCCTGCGGTGCTCGATGACGGTACGCACAACTTGCTCGGAGCTCTGAAAACTAGCATGGGTACCTTGGGCGCTAAGGACATTAAGGAGATGCAGCAAGTGGAAGTGGTAATTGCTCCTTCTCTGCTGACGGAGGGTAAAGTCTATCAAAAAGCTCAACAGTTGGGCATGGGTAAGTAGATTTACCGATCAAATACCAGCATACCTTGACAAAATTTGTTCAAGAGTCTCGAAATTTACAGAATATTGTGGAATTATCGAGAAGGAGATGTCACAATAGAAGAAGCGGAGACGCATGTTTCCGTTCACTCCTCACACCACACTCCGCCCGGACTACTGTTCGGGCGGTTCCTTTTTTGTCGGACATCTTGGCTCTTGCTTACTAGATACAGAACTGAGGCTTGTAGCTCCGGAGAGGGGGAGAGTGGGAGAGGGGGAGAGTCTGGGAGTGGGAGACTTTTTCTTCTATATAAGTGCATTCTGCCTTCGGAAACATAAGTGCCTTCGGAAACATCAGTGCCTTGTTCCTTCAGAAACCTTGTGCCTTCTTCCTTCTACCGTCTTCCCTCTTCCCTCTTCCTTCTACGGTCTCCTTCAGAAGCCTTCTCTTAAAATGGTTGACGCAAGTGGTTACATTTTTTGCTAGACTTGTTATCCGAGAAATAGTATTTACAAGGATGGCTAGGGATGTCAGCAGCCGCGCAAGTAACCGACTCTACCTTTAAGCAGGAAGTGCTCGATAGCGAAGTTCCAGTTCTAGTGGATTTTTGGGCTCCCTGGTGCGGGCCCTGTCGGATGGTGGCGCCCGTCGTAGACGAAATTGCCCAGCAATATGAAGGGCAGGTCAAGGTAGTAAAAGTTAATACCGACGAGAATCCTAACGTGGCCAGCCAATACGGTATCCGCAGCATTCCGACGCTGATGATATTTAAGGGCGGTCAACGTGTGGATATGGTGGTTGGGGCAGTTCCGAAAACTACTCTGGCCAACACTCTGGAAAAGTACATTTAACCCAACTGCGAGCAGTTTCGCGCTGTTCTTTGTGGGCCGCGAAAGCTAACTCGCTTCAGAACCGGGGCAAAGCTACGGGAAAAGTTATTAGTCGCCAGCATGGCAATTTGCTGGTGGCTATTAGCTTATAACTTTGGCTTGCCCCTTAATTTTTATTAGCCACAAATTGTTACCGTTTCGGAAAAATTCATGATTCGTTCTGGGTCTGGTCAAGGTTTTGAGTCCCTCCAAGCTGAAGTGATGGATTTGCTCGATCGCTTGCCAATGTTGAAGCACTCTGAGTGGATCGAACGATCGCTCTCTACTATAGTGCAAATGGCCAGAGAGGATCTCGATCGCCTAGACTTGAAGATTATTGCGGCGTCGCTTCGAGATATGGAGAGCGCTTTTGAGATGTTTTATCCTTACCGCCACGTTCGCAAAATTGTGATTTTTGGTTCGGCGAGGGTGTCACCGCAATCTGTGGAATATTTGCTGGCCAGAGACTTTGCACGCGCGATCGCCCAGCAGGGGTTTATGGTGATTACTGGTGGCGGCGGGGGAATTATGCAGGCGGGGAACGAGGGGGCGACTGCTGAACGTTCTTTTGGGCTGAACATTCAGTTACCTTTCGAGCAGAGTTCTAATCCTTTCATTGCCGGCGATCCCAAACTGCTCAATTTTAAATATTTTTTCACTCGTAAGTTATTTTTTCTCCGGGAGAGCGATGCTTTAGCTCTGTTTCCGGGCGGTTTTGGCACTCTGGACGAGGCTTTTGAGTGTCTGACTTTGATTCAAACTGGCAAGTTCGGGCCGGCTCCTGTGGTATTGATCGATCGACCGGGAGGAGATTATTGGCACGATTGGAATTATTTTGTGCAAAAACAATTGCGGGGCCGGGGTTTGATTTCAGCCGACGATCGCAGCCTGTATACGATTACTGACGATGTAAATGTCGCTTGCGAGGCGATCGGTAGTTTTTATCTGGTTTATCATTCCTGCCGCTACGTGCGCGAAAAATTGGTAATTCGCTTAAAAACAGAGCTTTCTGAGGAGAATGTCGATCGGCTAAATACTGATTTTAGCGATATTGTTGTCACCGGAAAAATTGAAAAAAGTCAAGCTTTGGAACCGGAAATAGGAGATGCAACTTTCGATATGCCGCGCCTAGTTTTGCATTTTAACCAGCGGGATTTAGGGAGACTTTACCAGCTAATTGCTGCTATTAATCAAATGGGTGCAGCTTCGCCGGCGGCGGCGCATCCAGAACAAAAGTAGTTATTAGTTATCATAGTTATCAGTCATTAGTCATTTTAAATATGGGTGAGATGAGAGAGAAGTTGGACAACTTGTATTTTGACAAAAGCGCTCTGCTGAGATAAGTTTTTGCAAAAAGTAAAGAAAAAAGCGTCCAAGAGCCAAAGAAAATATTGTCAATACCTTGATGGCGTTGTTTGGGAAAAAAACAGCAAAATGCTAGACCTGCTGCTAATTGCAATTTTGGGATTTCTCGGCAGTTTCGGTCACTGCGCTGGGATGTGCGGCCCGCTGACAATGGCGTTTTCTCTTTCTAATTCCCGCAACGATAAATTAGCTGCTTTCCGCTTTCATTTGCTGCTAAATTTGGGGAGAATTACTGCTTACGCTTTGGTTGGTGCTGCAATTGGCGGACTGGGTTCGGTGTTAATTGCTGGCGGACTTTTGGCAGGTACGGGTAGCGAATTGCGGCGGGCGATCGCACTTCTAACGGGCACGATGCTGATTTGGTTCGGAGTAGTGCAAATTAAACCGAACTTGCTGCCGGGATTGCCCCTGCTGCACCCCATGTCACACGATCAAGTCGGACAAGCAATGAGCAAGCTTTCGGCACAAAAAAACTGGTGGATGCCGGTTGCTTTGGGTTTGCTTTGGGGTTTGATTCCCTGCGGCTTCCTCTACGCAGCCCAGATTAAGGCGGCGGAAACCGGAAACCCGGTTTTGGGTGCGGCGACGATGCTGGCTTTTGGACTCGGCACGCTGCCAACGATGCTGGGAGTGAGTTTTTTTGCTGGCAGATTGAGCGCCGACAAGCGCAGTCAACTGTTTCGTGCGGGTGGTTGGGTGACGGTGGCGATCGGAATTCTTACCTTGCTGCGAACCGATGAAATGGTCGATTTTACCGGCCACGCAGCGCTGCTGTGCTTGATGCTAGCACTGTTGGCGCGTCCGGTTAGCAAGTTTTTGCCGCAACTGTTGCGTTACCGCCGCGTCTTGGGTGTGGGCGCGTTTGTCCTAGCAGTCGCCCACACGTTTCATATGCTGGACCATACGCTGAAATGGAATTTTGACGCGCTATCTTTTATGTTGCCGCAGCATCAGTTGGGAATGGCGGCTGGGATGCTGTCGCTGCTGTTGATGTTGCCGGCGGCGGTTACAAGTTGCGATCGCATTCAAATTTATTTAGGCAAACTGTGGCGAATGCTTCACCTGTTAAGCGTTCCAGCTTTCTTGCTGTGCGCTGTACACGCGGCACTAATCGGTTCCCACTATCTCGGCGGTTTTGAATGGAAGTTGCACAATCAACTGCTGACAGCGGTGTTAGCGGTGGTTGTGGTGTTAGTTATGTTTGTGCGATCGCGCTTGTTTTGGTCAGTTTTATCACTAGAAAATTTCTATGTTTCGCCTGTCAAACAAAAGTAAAAGTTTAGGATTGTTAGTATTTTTGGGATTGCTAATTGAAGCAGCAATTCCCAGTGCGCCTCAGTTAAACTCTCTTTCAGTTTTAGCCCACGAAGTCGAAGTATCCGGAGATGTAGCAGCTACCTTTCACCTAGAACCAAACCACAACCCCCGCGCCGGACAGTCTGCGAGAGTGTGGTTTGCGCTGACTCGCAGGGGCGGCAAAATTATCCCCTTAGAGCAGTGCAATTGCAAATTAGCGGTTTATCCAAAAGAGCGCCCAGAAGGCGATAAGCCACTGATGCAGCCGCCTTTAAAAGCCATATCAGCCGAGAAATATCAAGGGATTCCCGGGGCTGATATCGTATTTCCCAAGGCTGGCATTTACCAGCTTAACTTGAGCGGAACAGCCAAAAACCCAGCTAATTTTAAACCGTTTAAACTGAGTTACACTGTCACTGTTAGGTAATACCATTTGAGATTTTAAAGACTAATTCGGTAGAGATTTTATGTAAATTAACCGCAGAGAGCGCCGAGAGCGCAGAGGGGAGAAAAGAAGAGGAAGATTGAGACCAAGTTTTCTATTTGAAGTTAAGGGGGACACGCGAACTATAATTTAGTTAAATTACTATTATAGCAAGTACCAAGAGGCTTAAGACGTGCTTAATTGCTGAAACCATTGATATTATTGCGCTTTGCTTCTTCATCCTTCCTTCAAACAGCAAATCTTAATTTTTAATAAAGATAAGTCGGTGCATTCTGCATTAAGTAAATTTCTGCGTTACCTTGTCAGTGTCCATTATGAAATTTGTGCAAGCTAACGTCTTTTGAACTGACCAAAGGATATAACGATGGATATCTTATCTAACACCGTGGCGCTATCGCGGATGCAATTTGCGCTAACCGCCATATTCCATATGCTGTGGCCAGTTCTGACAACTGGAATGGGGATTTATCTGGTAATTGTTGAAGGAATGTGGCTGAAAACTCGCAATCCCGACTACTACCATCACGCTCGTTTTTGGTCTAAACTCTACGTCCTTAACTTCGGTATTGGAGTAGCTTCAGGAATTCCCATGGAATTTCAGTTTGGCACAAACTGGGCACCATTTTCTGAAGCGGTTGGTGACTTTTTTGGCAGCATTTTGGGCTTTGAAGCTTCAATGGCATTTATGCTAGAAGCCGGCTTTTTAGGAATTATGCTGTTTGGTTGGGAGCGCGTTCACCCGATCGTCCATTATTTCGCTACAATCATGGTAGCCTTCGGCGCTAACCTATCCACAGTTTGGATTTTAGTTGCTAACTCTTGGCTGCAAACTCCTGCGGGCGGAGAAATGGTCAATGACAAGTTTATTGTCAGCGATTATTTTCAAGCAATTATGAACCCGTTCGCATTAAACAGCATTCTTCATATGTTTTTTGCGACGTTAGAAACTTCGCTGTTTGTCATTGGCGGAATTAGCGCTTGGTACATTCTCAATAAGCGCAACCAAGCGTTTTTTTCCAAGTCTTTAAAAATTGCCATAGCGACAGCAATCGCCGTTGCACCTTTGCAGATATACATCGGACATTTGAGCGCTGAACAAGTTTATCACTATCAACCGACTAAATTAGCAGCAATCGAAGCTAAGTGGGAAACTTCACCAGCGGGAGAGTCTGCAGATTGGACTTTGCTAGCTTTGCCTAATGAAAAAGCCCAAAAAAATGACTGGGAAATTAGCGTACCTAATGGCTTAGGATACATTCTAGAATTCAAACAAAAACTCTCCGAACCCGTACTCGGATTGAAGGAATGGAAGCCAGAAGATAGACCCCGGATGGTGGGTTTAATCTACTATTGTTTCCGCATCATGTCCGGGATTGGATTCTTCTTTTTAGGACTGATGCTGTTCAGTATAATTCAGTGGCTGCGAGGCAAACTTTCTGCTGAAAATATTAGCAGTCAAGCTTGGCTGATGCGCGCTTGGGTATTAGCTGCTCCTCTGGGGTATATTGCTGTAGAATCCGGTTGGATTGTCCGCTGTGTCGGCAGACAACCGTGGGCTTTATACGGGCAAATTCGCACTGCTGATGCGGTGTCAAACATCCCCGCCAGCAATGTTTTAACTTCTCTCAGTTTCTTTGCAGTTATTTACAGCTTTTTGTTTGTTTGTGCCTTGTTTTTTGGCAGCAGAATTATTCGCAAAGGCCCTAATTTAAGTCTGCCTGTGCCAGGTTTAGACAATGAACCTGCAATAGAAAGTGAACCCGGAGAACACATTCCCGATCAACGTCCCGTAGAAGCACAACAATAGGAGATTGTATGCAAGCTTTGGAGCATTTTCTCCCGCAAGTTTGGTTTGTAATTTTGGCTTTATTTCTATTGCTCTACGTCATGCTAGACGGTTTTGACTTAGGAGTAGGAATCCTGTCTCTGACTGCTGATGACGAGGAACGCAGGGGCATTTTAATGACGAGTTTGGGCAACGTTTGGGATGCTAACGAAACGTGGCTGGTTTTAATGGGAGGCGCTTTATTTGGGGCATTTCCCCTCGCTTACGGCACGATTTTGACAGCGCTGTACATACCGATTTGCATGATGCTTTTTGGTTTGATATTTCGGGCTGTAGCCTTTGAATTTCGCGAGCATTCTAATCGCAAATTACTCTGGAATTATGCCTTTGGTGCTGGCAGTTTTTTAGCAGCTTTAGCTCAAGGATTTGCCTTGGGTGCCGTACTCGAAGGCATTGCGGTTGATGAAGCCGGTCACTTTGTAGGTTCTACTTGGGATTGGCTGGATTGGCGATCGCTCTTGGTTGCTTTGACGCTGATTCAAGGCTATGTTTTGATCGGTTCAACCTATCTAATTATGAAAACGGAGG
Organism: Microcoleus sp. Pol7_B2; assembly: GCF_036701035.1. Taxonomy (NCBI): domain Bacteria; kingdom Bacillati; phylum Cyanobacteriota; class Cyanophyceae; order Oscillatoriales; family Microcoleaceae; genus Microcoleus; species Microcoleus sp. Pol7_B2. The sequence continues at coordinate 17,521 of NZ_JAUBQB010000093.1, forward strand.
GCGAACTGCAAACAAATCACTATCGCACGGCTAAAATTGCGGCGGTGACAACTTTAATCGGAGCGATTTTAATTACGATCGCCACTCCGATTTTTTACGAAAGCGCTAGAGCCAGGTTGTTCGAGAAACCGCTAGTTTATGTCTTTGCCGCGATTCCTTTTCTGGGGGTGCTGTTGGTAGGACTGCTGCTGAAAAGTCTCGCAAGCAAAGAAGAACGAACGCCGTTTGTCTGGACGATTCTGATTTTTTTGCTTACTTTCATCGGCTTGGGATTGATTGTTTTTCCCTACATTATTCCCTCGCAAATCACGATTTACCAAGCCGCAGCTTCGCCCAGCGCCCTGGTATTTATGATTGTGTTTATGGGCATTCTGCTCCCGATTATGATTTTTTACAACATCTACAATTATGTTGTGTTTCGGGGTAAGGTTGTCGGTGGCCACTACGGGGAATAAAGCATAATACAACCGCAGATGCAGGCAAATATACGCAGATAGTATCAAGTTTATATACGGGTTTATCTGCGTATATTTGCGGTTAAAAATTACAAATTATTGTTTTCTGATACCATCACAACTTACGCAACCATACTATAAATACCATAGCGCAAATAGTGCGGAGTAGGCAAAGGAACTAATTTAGGATTAGCGATCGCACGTCATGCGATTTGAAATTTGAGATTTGATATTGCTCGCACGGATGAGTCCGGGACTTGCGATCGGGATGCGGAGCTTTTTTCAAAGGTACACAGATAAATCCGGTGGCTTGTGACCAAGTTGATTTAGGTCAAATAATAATTGATAAACATGGGGAAAAAATTACAGTTAATTCTTTCCCTACCGAGGGTGCAGAATTTGCGATCGCTATCTTTGTCACATAATAAAATACAATGGAATAGAAGGTTTTAATTTAACTGTTGTATAAACGAGTTATGGATGCGATCGCAAATTTCTCAGGTTATGAGATTACAGAGCAACTTTATGTAGGTACACGTACCCTAGTCTATCGAGGCATCCGTACCAGTGACCAATACCCAGTCGTCATCAAACTGCTGCGAAACGAATACCCCTCCTTCAACGAGCTCGTCCAGTTTCGCAACCAATATACCATTGCCAAAAATCTAGACTTCCCTCACATCGTCAAACCGCTGACGCTAGAAGTATATCACAATAGCTATGCCCTAGTAATGGAGGACTTTGGCGGAGTCTCCCTACCTACTTATCTCAAAACAGCAACAAATCAAACCCAATCATTTCTAGTTTTACCTTTAGCAGAATTTCTCCAAGTCGCCATACAACTAACCGATATTATTCACTACCTTTACCAAAACCGCGTCATTCATAAAGATATTAAACCCGCTAATATTCTCATTAATCCCGACACCCAACAAATTCAACTAATTGACTTTAGTATTGCATCCCTCTTACCACGAGAAACCCAAGAAATCCAGAATCCAAATATTTTAGAAGGAACATTAGCCTATCTCTCCCCCGAACAAACAGGACGGATGAATCGAGGCATTGACTATCGTAGTGACTTTTACTCCCTGGGTGTGACTTTTTATGAATTGTTGACAGGAAAGTTGCCATTTATTTCGGATGACCCGATGAAAGTGGTGCATTTTCATCTCGCCAAACAGTCGAAACCTAGCCATCACATTAATCCTGAAATCCCCCCGATCTTATCGAAAATTGTCAGTAAACTGATGGCGAAAAATGCCGAAAATCGCTATCAGAGTGCATTAGGACTCAAGCACGATTTAGAGATTTGTTTAGTTCAATTACAAAAAACCGCCCAGATAAAATCTTTTGAACTCGGAAAGCGAGATATTAGCGATCGCTTTACTATCCCCGAAAAGCTCTACGGTAGAGAAAAAGAAGTCGCTAAACTATTAGCTGCCTTTGAGCGAGTCAGCCTGGGAACAACAGAAATGATGCTAGTAGCAGGTTTTTCGGGAATTGGGAAAACCGCCGTTGTCAATGAAGTTCATAAACCCATTGTCCGTCAGCGCGGTTATTTTATCAAAGGCAAATACGATCAGTTTCAACGCAACAGTCCCTTCAGTGCCTTTGTGCAGGCCTTCCGCGACTTAATGGGTCAATTGCTATCTGAATCGGATACCCAACTGCAAACATGGAAAACCCAGATTTTAGCAGCCGTGGGAGACAACGGACAAGTCTTGATTGATGTGATTCCTGAGTTAGAAGGCATAATTGGCGCTCAACCTCCTGCAACAGAATTGTCAGGAAGTGCCGCCCAAAATCGCTTTAATCTGCTGATGCAGAAATTTGTGCAAGTTTTCACCAGCAAAGAACATCCTTTAGTGATGTTTTTGGATGACTTGCAATGGGCGGATTCAGCATCCCTGAATTTGCTACAATTATTGATGATCGATACAGGATATTTATTAGTATTGGGGGCCTATCGAGATAATGAAGTTTGGCCCGTGCATCCATTTATATTAAGAGTGAATGAGATAGTTAAAACGGGGGCAACAGTGAATACAATTACTTTGGAACCGTTAAGCGAACTAGATATGAATTTGTTGGTGGCGGATACGCTGAATTGCGAATCATCACTTGCCCAACCTTTGACAAAATTAGTCTCTCACAAAACTCAGGGTAATCCTTTCTTTGCAACTCAGTTTCTCAAGACATTACATGACGAGCAGCTAATTAGCTTTAACTGGGAGATTCGGCATTGGCAGTGTGATATTGCCCAAGTGAAAGCCTTAGCTATCACTGATGATGTCGTTGAATTCATGGCGTTGCAATTGCAGAAGCTGCCCAAAGGAACTCAGTATCTTCTCACCTTAGCTGCTTGTATAGGATCACAGTTTGATTTGAATACGTTAGTAATTGTCGGTGAGAAATCTGCTGGAATGACGGCTATGGCTTTATGGAAAGCATTACAGGAAGGTTTGGTGATTCCCACGACCAAAATCTATAAGTTCTTTACGGAATCGGATAGTGAGGAAGTTTTCAAGGCTTCAGCTAATCCAACTTATCGATTTTTACACGATCGCGTCCAGCAAGCCGCATATTCGCTAATTCCTGATTCGCAGAAAAAAGCAACTCATCTCAAAATTGGACAGTTACTCCAGCAAAATTGCGCCGAGATAGAGCAAGAGGAAAAACTGTTTGATATTGTCGGGCATTTGAATCGAGGAATTGAGCTAATCACGCAACCTAGCGAACGAGAAGCCTTAGCTAAACTAAACTTGGCAGCCGGTTGTAAAGCCAGAAATTCTACGGCCTACACCGCAGCCAGAGCTTATCTACAACTGGGGGTTGAGCTACTGAGGGCCAACTGCTGGGAAAGCCAGTATGAATTAACCCTGGACCTCTATGTTGCTGCTGCTGAAGCCGCCTATTTGAATGCTGACTTTGATGGCATGGAAGAGATGGCAGCACAGGTGTTACAGAATGCACAGACAATCTTAGACAAAATCAAAATTTACGAAATTCAAATCGTCGCACAGACAGCACAAAGCAAGACGTTAGAAGCGATTGCAGTAGCCAGAGATGCACTGTGGCAATTGGGGGTTGAACTCCCCAGTGCACCTGACGAAGCCTTGATTGGTAAAGCGCTACAGAGCCTTGCGGAGCAACTAAGCGGCAGAAAAATTGAGGAACTAATCGATCTGCCTGTGATGAGTGATCCTCAGACTCAGGCAGCTATGCCAATATTGGCCATGTTATTTGCACCCATTCTCCAGGGAATTCCAGGCTTAGTGCCCCTACTGAGCTCCACGATGGTAAGTTTATCACTCGAATTTGGGAATGCACCCGCATCGACGGTGGGCTATGCGATTCACGGGCTTGTATTAAGTGCCTTTTTGGGAGAGGCAAAAACGGGCTATAGCTTTGGTAAATTGGCACTCTCATTGCTCGATCGGGTCAATGCACGAGAATTTAAGTGCATTACTCATAATATGTTTGGGGCATTTATTCAGCATCATCAAAATGCTATGAGGGCAGGGCTACCAACGCTGAAAGACGGCTTTATGGCGGGCATGGAAAGTGGCGATTTTCTTAACGCTGGCTACAACATAGCTACTTACAGCTACATCAACTTTTACGGTGGGGTAGAACTGGATACTTGGGAACCGGAACTTGCAGTCTACAGTGCTACGTTGGCTCAGGTGAAGCAATATTCGGCTCGGACTTATTTGCATATGGAGCGGCAGATGTTGCAGAACTTGAGGGAAGTAGTGAATCAACCGGATTGCTTAATCGGCGAAGCCTATGATGAAACGGTGATGATTCCTAAGCACTATCAGGATCGTGAATTCAGTGCGATCGCCCTTGTCTACATTTACAAGCTGCTGCTTGCCTACGCATGGGGCAATTATCCGGCTGCCTTAAACCACATTGGTCAAGTCAAGCCGTATGTGATGGCATTATCGGGATTGGTTCATGTTCCCATTTTCCATTTCTATGCAGCCCTGACGCATCTGGCAGTGTTTCCTAAACAGCCCAAAACCGAGCAAGCTGAAATTCTCGCTCAGGTGGAAACCCATCAAACGACTCTGCACCAGTGGGCGCAAAATGCTCCCATGAATCATCTGCATAAATGGTATTTGGTAGAAGCAGAACGGCAGCGGGTTTTGGGCAATAAAGCAGATGCACTTGAAATGTACGATCGCGCCATCCACCTAGCTCAAGAAAATCAATTCATCAACGAAGAAGCCCTCGCCAACGAACTAGCAGCTAAATTCTACTTGGAATGGGGCAAAGAAAAAGTAGCTCAAGCCTACATGATTGAAGCGTATTATTGTTATGCCCGATGGGGAGCTAAAGCCAAAATAGACGATTTGGAAAAAAGTTATCCTCGCCTACTCGGTATTATCCTTCAGCAAGCTCAATCCTTTAGTTCCTTTAAGGAAACGATCGCCCGGGGAACGATTACTTATACCCACTCTTCTAGCAGCAACTCTGAATTTCTAGATTTGCCTACTCTGATCGACGCCTCTCAAGCCATTTCTGGGGAAATTGAACTAGATAAACTCCTGACTACTCTTTTAAAAATAGCGATCGCGAATGCTGGGGCAACTAAGTGTGTCTTATTGCTCAAACAAAAACAGTATTTACAGGTAGCGGCTCTTGTAGCAGAGGGACAGGAACCTCAGCTATTACCATCAATACCTCTAGAATCTAGTCAGGATGTAGCGATTAGTTTGGTTAACACTGTCAAGCGTAGTTTGAAACCTTTGGTAATAGTCGATGCTAGGGTAAGTTCCCAGGTTGCGGGCGATCGCTATATTGAAAAGCACCAGCCGATAAGTGTTCTGTGTATTCCAATTCTTAATCAAGGGCAGTTGATAGGAGTTTTCTACCTGGAAAATAACCTGACGGTTGGGGCATTTACGAGCGATCGCATTGAAGTGCTAAATTTGCTGGCTTCGCAAGCTGCTATTTCCTTAGAAAATGCCCGTTTGTATCAAGAATCTCAACAAGCATTTACCGATCTTAAACAGGCACAAATAAAAATAGTTCAAAGCGAAAAGATGTCCGCATTGGGAAACTTAGTGGCTGGGGTTGCTCACGAAATTAATAATCCAGTTGGTTTTCTGGTTGGTAATATTCAACCCGCGTTAGATCATATAAAAGATTTGTTTGGCTTGCTCGATTTGTATGAACAAAAATATTCGCAACTCGACCCAGAGATTCAAGAAGAAATCGAGAAGATCGATCTGGAATACATCCGGGAAGATTTACCGAAATTAGTAGGTTCGATGCGGGAAGGCGTGAAGCGGATTCGGGATATTAGTACCAGTCTACGAACCTTCTCCCGTGCTGATACTAACTATCCCGTAGCTGGCAATATCCACGATGGCATCGATAGCACCATTATGATCCTGAAACATCGGCTCAAGGCTAACGATACTCGTCCAGAAATCAAAGTGACTAGGGAATATGGGAATTTGCCACAAGTGGAGTGTTATGCCGGACAGTTGAATCAAGTATTTATGAATTTGTTAGCTAATGCGATCGATGCTTTGGATGAATCAAATCAAGGAAGGCATTATGCAGAAATTGTCAATGAGATTACCATTAAAACCGACCTTTCTCTGGACAAAAAACAAGCGATTATTTGCATTAAAGATAACGGTGTGGGCATGAGTGAAGCAGTGCAAGAGAAGATTTTTGATGAGTTATTTACTACCAAGGAAGTAGGGAAAGGGACGGGCTTGGGATTGGCGATCGCTCGTCAAATTGTGGTTGAGAAACATGGAGGGGCGATCGAGGTAAATTCTCTATTGGGAGAAGGGACGGAGTTTACAATTTTATTGCCGATGAAAGGATAAGACTATCTTGATAGCTCGCCATCTTTCTCTTCAAAAGTGAAAATAAATAAAAGCGGTAGAGTCTGTCGCCTGGGGATTTCGCAGCTCTATTTTCCTCAGACTCAACCAATAAAAGTGTATAATTAGTTACAATAGTCAATGTCTGAGATGGGGTAATCCAGATGAGTGCAGCAGTGGATTTGACGAAGCGAGTTTCAGGATACCATCTGGTTGAGCAATTATACTGTGGTTCCAAAACCCTAGTTTATCGAGCTATTCGAGAAACAGACCAGATTCCGGTTGTCATTAAACTATTAAATCGAGACTATCCCAGCTTCAGCGAACTGCTGCAATTCCGC
>NZ_JAUBQB010000094.1:0-15544 GCF_036701035.1 Microcoleus sp. Pol7_B2
TCTTGCACTTTATTCTCGATCACGCGCTCGAAACCTTTCGCGACGCAATATGCACTCGATTATTCAGCAAGCCCTAGTTAAAGGAATAGCGATCGCGAATTCCGTTCCCTTTCCTGGTTCGGAGACGCATTCGATTTTTCCGCCGTGTCTCTCTACTATAATTTGGTAAGTTATTGATAAGCCGATTCCCGTACCTTTGCCTACTTGTTTAGTAGTATAAAATGGATCGAATATTTTCCGTCGGACTTCTTCTTTCATTCCCGATCCATTATCTGAAATCCGAATTTCGACCATGTTGCCCTCAATTTTAGTAGCAATCTGAATCGTCGGAATGAAATATATATCCTTAGAATTCGGCAACGACAGCTTCTCTTCCAAAGTATCAATCGCGTTGTTAATTAAATTCATAAAAGCCTGGTTTAATTGTCCTGCATAACACTCGATCGCTGGTAAATCTCCATATTCTTTCACAATTCTAATTTCCGAGTGATGCGAGTTAGCTTTTAAGCGATTTTGCAAAATTAATAGCGTACTATCAATGCCTTCATGGAGATTTACTTTTTTGCGATCTGACTCATCTAAACGCGAAAAATTACGTAAGGACAGGACGATCTGCTGGATGCGTTCGGTTCCAACTTTCATCGAATTGATAGTTTTTGGTAAGTCTTTAACTAAAAATTCTAACTCTATATTATCAGCTTCTAGTTTAATTTCTTTGGCTGGTTCGGGATAGTATTTTTGATACAAATCCAACAAACGAATTAAATCAGCTACATACTCGCTGGAATAACTAATATTACCGTGGATAAAGTTTACTGGATTATTAATTTCATGCGCGACACCTGCTACCATCTGACCTAAACTCGACATTTTTTCAGCTTGAATCATCATTGTTTGGGTACGTCGTAGTTCCTCCAAAAGAGATTCTAACTGTAAAGCTCTTTCTCTTAATTTTGCTGGCGTACTTACCAAAACAAATATTGCACCTCCAGCTAATATAGCACTGAAACTAGCAGCTATCCACAACCATTTAAAAATAGGTGAATTCTCAATCCAGCCATCTTTTGGAATAGCTGCTAACTGCCAGGAGCCATTAGGTAAAGTTACTTCTAAAGTAACAGGCGATCGCTGGAAAACCTTAGCATCTCCAAAAAATACTTCTCCCCCAGCGCCTAATCCATCTTTCCCCCGAATCGCATATTTAAGCTTCGCAGATGAGTCTAATAGTCCCGCTTCTTTTAATAAAATATTCCAATCAATACCAATGCTTACCATTCCCCAATAGCGACCGCTTTCCGGAGGTTTGCCGACAGGAGTCAGAAAAATTGGGGTACGAGTAATCAAAGCCATATTACCCTGTTCGATTAATTTAACTGGCCCCGAAACTACAGTGTTTCTAGTATCAATTGCTCTTTGAAATGGCTTTTTTTCTTCTGGTATTTTCAGGGGTGCAAATCCTAAAGCACCTTCTTTACCTGCTAAAGGATAAAGATGGGTTGCAATTGAATTTTTGAACAATGCAGCGCTAGGAATACCGGGTTGCTTGGCTAAGATAACTCTAGTCAAATTTTCAAACTCTGCTTGGCTAATATTTGGATTGCTTACTGAAATATAAGCTACCAAACCTTGCATTACAAATAATCGCTGGTTTAAAGAACCTTCAAGCTTAGCTCTCACCGTGCTAAGTTGGTCTAGTACAGCAACGCGGTTTTCCTGCTGGCAATGTTCGTTTTCTAAACGAATGAATAGCTCGGCGATCGCTAAAACGAGCGTCGCTGTTAAAAAGGCTGCTAGATAGGGTAAGTACCTGATTTTCACGTTCTTATTATATTAGAGCTAATTGGTAAACAAAAGATTAAGCAGACAGCCTGCGGGTCATCAAACGGATGAGCGACCCGTAAATCATCGCTTCACTGGTCTGGGTGTATAGTTCATAGTCCTTACTCAAGTGTCGAAACTGATTGAGCCAGCCAAAAGTACGCTCGACAATCCAGCGCTTAGGCAAAATCTCAAATTCCTTTGATGTCCGCTCAATCACCTCCACTCGTACCCCACTCTATCGTTGCTACCGAAAAAAATTCCCCCAAAGTTTCCGACTCTAGCTTTAGATCGGGAAATAGAGATATTTCGATTTTGCCATGACTCAACATAGAGAGACTCGCCACAGCTCCTCTGACCTGTTCCGGCTTGACTTCCAGATACCTTTGCAACTGCTCTAAATTCCTGTGTCCGCTCACTTCCTGCACGATTTTTAAGGGGATGCCAGCATTCGACATCTGGGTAAGGGCAGTCCTGCAGAAGCTGTGAGAACTGGCTCCCTCGATGCCAACTCGCTTAAAAGCCTGTCGCAAGATTAAGCCGGCCGCGTCGCTGGTGATGTGTCCCAAGCGAGTGTTACAGCACTTCCGGATGTTATGAGGTACAGTAGCAGCAATTAGTAAACCAGTTCTTGAGATGTTTCGGGTTAATTAAATCAAGAGCCAGAGCAATTATCGTATCAACCCTTTTAGTGGTGGTTCGCGAAAACTGTCGCAATAAAGATTTAAGTTGCGACCACCATAATTCAATCGGATTAAAATCAGGAGAGTATGGGGACAAACATAAAATAGAAGCACCCACAGATTCAATCATCGATGTAATTGAATCTACTTTATTGGCGGGTAAATTATCCATCACTACTACTGCTCCCGACCACAATTGTGGCACTAAACATGGCTCAAAAAATACCTCAAATGCTTTGCCATCCATTGAGTTATCCATTGTCATGAGTGCCACTACTCGCTTCAAACTAATTGCACCAATTACTGTGACTTTTTTCCCTCGGTAAAAAGGTTTAACCGCATAGGCTCTCGTTCCTCGTTGAGAACGTGCATGAGTTCTGGTTAAACAAGCGTAATACTCCAGTCTCATCTAAAAAAACTAGATCTTTTTGGTCTATCTGCTTGACTTTTTCCCAATACTCTAACCTTAACTTCATGACTTTTTCTGTTCCGGCTTGGCTACTTCTCACTGTTTTTTGTACGATTTAATCCCAACTTTTGTAAGGCGTTACACATGGCTGTTCTACCCACCCAATTTCCCGTCGTCTGGCCAAATAACTCACACAATTCTAGTAAGGTTGCATCGGGATGTGCTGCCACTATTTCTCTCAAAAAAGCTGTGGAATTATTCAACTGACTGTATCTCGGTTCCCCCCTGGGTTTCGGCTGTAAATTTCCCTCGATTTTTTGTTGCTTGACCAGTTTTTGAACAGAGCTTTTACTGACGGAAAATATCGCTGCTGTTTTTTTGATCGACAGCTTCTGCTCGATATGGGCTGCTACTATGAAAGGAGCGCAAATCTATTGAGTATGCTTTCATTGGTATATTATTTTTAGTCGATTCTATTGTACCTCATAACATCCGGAAGTGCTGTATTCTTCTGCACTCATCGATGGGCGATCGGGTAAGGCAACCATCATGCGATAGAAAATGAAGTATGTTTCTAGAATAGCTTGAAGAAAAAGCGATTAAAAGGGCGGGTTTTTGAGATTGTCAATTATTGGCAGATATTTTTCGTGAACCCGCCCTTACCGTATTAGGGTAATCGACCGGACATGATATCAGAGGTTTTGATTCCTCTGATTTAGATATTCCTCAAGCCTGCTGGGTGTGACGGGTTGTCAGCCAGTCAGGGACTAAATTCCTCATGTAAGTCACTGTAATTGATTAAGTGCGATCGTACCAACTTTGCAGCGCCAAGCGGTGAACTTCCCGCCAGCTAATATTTTTAATTCGGGCAATTTCAGCGCAATCTTCGTATTCCGGGTGTACATTAACAATCCTTTGTCCAGACTTCGCAACTTTTATCTTGACTTCGCCGTATTCTGTTTTAACGGTCTGGATTTCTCGGTGTAAAATAGTTCTTTGTTGAGTCGATAGCCTAATTCCCAGAGTAGTAGTTTCGCGAAAGATCACAGCTTCGCAAGCATCCTCAAATTCGGGATGACAAATCGCAGTTAACAAAACCCCCAGCCGCGACTTTTTCATCACAATTGGGGCCGTGAAAACATCCAGAGCTCCGGCGGCAAACAAAGCATCAAAAACATAGCCGATCGCCTGGGGACTCAAATCATCAATCTGCGTTTCCAATACCGTAATAGTTTCTATGGAATTGGGCATTGGGAATTGGGAATCGGGCATTGGGAATTGGGAATTAGTAGCCGTCTTTCTCCCACTCTCCCACTCTCCCACTCTCCCCCTCTCCCCTTCTGACTTCTCCCCAATCCAGAGGCGCAAAATATTAGGAATTGCCAGCATTCGAGAACCTGCACCCAAACCGATCGCCTGAATTTGCATCGCTGGTGGCGGACCGAAAGCAGACGCGAGAGTACAGGCGATCGCAGTTCCCGTAGGAGTGCACAATTCGCGATCGATCCCATTGCTGTAAACCGGCACTCGGTGCGTTTCCCACAACCGCATCACCGCCGGCGTCGGCACCGCTAACTTACCGTGGGCCGCCTTCACCGTACCTGCACCAGTCGGCATCGCCGAAAAGTAAAACTCCTGAATATCCAACCAATCCAAACCCAAACAAGTACCGACAATATCAATAATTGCATCTGTCGCCCCCACCTCGTGAAAGTGAACCTCGCTTGCGGGGATACCGTGTACGGCACCTTCTGCCTCTGCTAATTTGCCAAATACGGCCAAACTCCAGGCTTCCACGCGCGGAGGCAATTTTGCAGAGACGATGATTTGCTCAATTTCTGGCAAATTGCGGTGATGAGTGTGGCTAATTTCGGCATCTGCTTCGCCGTGACTGTGAGAATGTTCTTCTCCGTGATGATGGTGGTGGCGGGCATCAAAAGTTGGGGATTCCGTTTCCGAGGGATCGAGTTCGGTAGCGGGATTTTCTGGTTTTAACGACAAATCGGCGCTTAAATCGACATAAAATTTAGTTGCTTGTTGAGTATTCCGGTGGACTAATTCCGTCCGCAACTGGTACTCTGTCGAAATGCCGAGCAAATTTAGTTTTTCGATTAGGTAGTCTAAAGGAACGCCAGCGTGGACAAGAGCTCCGATGCACATATCGCCAGCAATGCCGGTTGGACAGTCAAAATAAGCTATTTTATTCATTATTAACAATTAATTTTCAGCATTGATTGTTTCACTGGATATTTCGATCGCCCACTTAGCCTGCAGTATCTTAACATGGCAACTATTTACGAAGTGCATCCAGTTGCACCCCAAAGAGACCGGATCGAGAAGATTACAAAAGCTCTAAAAGATGGGGCGGTGATGCTTTATCCGACAGATACAGTTTATGCGATCGGCTGCGATCTCAACTCCAAGTCTGCAGTAGAACGAGTCAGGCAGATCAAGCAACTATCCAATGATAAGCCTTTAACGTTCCTGTGTTCCTCTCTGTCAAATATCACCGACTATGCTACAGTCAGCGATGAAGCATACAGAATTATCAAGCGGTTAATACCTGGGCCTTATACATTTCTGCTGCCAGCTACCAAGTTAGTGCCACGGTTGGTAATGAACCCAAAACGGAAAACCACTGGAATTCGCGTTCCCGACCAGCGGCTTTGTTTTACACTGTTGGAAGCCTTGGGAAATCCAATTATTTCAACATCCGCTCACATTACAACGGATGATGAAGGTGCAGCACCAGTGCCTGCATCTAAAGCAGAAAGCTTTGGCAAAGCTGAGCTGTTTGACTGTTTTTCAAAGCTAGTGGATGTCATTGTCGATGACGGTTCCGATCCGGGATATCAAGTTTCTACCATTCTCGATTTGACACAAAGCGAACCGATTGTTGTTCGCCGTGGTTTGGGTTCGGAAGCTGTCGCCGTTTGGGAAAAAGATTAAATTTTTAAGGGGCAGGTTAAGCGCCAAATTCGCCCACAACCAGCCCCATTTTTTATTTCAAAACTGCTTTAAGCCTCTACCTTCACTCCTTTCCAAAAAGCAATATATCCGGCAATATTTTTAGCAGCATCTTTTGGAGTGGGATAGTACCAAGCAGCATCTTTATTAACTTGTCCGCCGACTTCGACACTGTAGTAACTAGCAACACCTTTCCAACCGCAAGTAGTGTGAGTGCTGCTGTCTTTGAAATACTCACGGTTGATGGCATCGGCGGGGAAATAATAGTTGTTGTCTACAATTTCGCACTTGTCGCTCTCGGCCAAAACGGCACCATTCCAAATTGCTTTCGGCATCTGTTTTTCTGCTTAACTTGAGATTCTCAATTATTGTAACTGTATTTGTGCTCAAAAGGCATAGAATAGTTGAGAAGCCAACAACCAACTACTGCAAATGCCAGCGTCGAATCCGCCAATATCTTCTGTGCCGCTGTCCCTGGAGCAAGCACTCAAACATTTTTTTGGCTATGACTCTTTCCGTCCGGGACAGCAGGAAATTGTCGAAGCTGCTTTACAAAAACGGGATATGATGATTGTCATGCCGACGGGCGGTGGCAAGTCTTTGTGTTTTCAATTACCGGCACTGTTGAAACCGGGATTGACTGTGGTTGTTTCGCCGTTAATTGCTCTGATGCAAGACCAGGTGGAAGCTTTGCAGGATAATGGAATTGGGGCGACTTTTCTCAACAGCACTTTGAGCAGTCAGGAAACCCGATCGCGCGAAACTGCGATTCTCGAAGGTAAGATTAAATTGCTTTATGTTGCACCCGAACGCTTGCTGGGTGAGAGATTTTTACCATTTTTAGATATAGTAGCAAATAAGTTAGGAATTTCGGCATTTGCGATCGACGAAGCCCACTGCGTTTCGGAATGGGGGCACGACTTTCGACCAGAATACAGGCAAATGCAACGAGTGCGCGATCGATATCCCGACATTCCCATTATGGCACTAACCGCCACCGCCACCGAGCGCGTCCGCCAAGACATCATCCAGCAGCTAACTCTGCGAAATCCATACATCCACGTCGCCAGCTTCAACCGCCCCAATTTATACTACGAAGTTCGCCCCAAAACCAAACACAGTTTTGCCGAAGTTTTGCAAATCATCCAAAAAAAAGGCGGTTCGGGAATTATCTATTGCCTCAGCCGCAAAAAAGTTGACGAAGTTGCCTATAAATTGCAACAAAGTGGCATCCAAGCCTTACCCTACCATGCCGGAATGAACGATGTCGATCGCGCAACCAATCAAACCCGCTTCATTCGCGACGACGTGCAAGTAATGGTAGCCACAATAGCTTTCGGTATGGGCATTAACAAACCAGACGTGCGGTTTGTAATTCACTACGACTTGCCCAAGAATCTAGAAGGATACTATCAAGAATCAGGCCGCGCAGGCAGAGACAACGAACCCGCCCATTGCAGCTTATTTTTCGGCTACGGCGATGTCAAAATGATCGACTACATCATCGAGCAAAAACCTGATCCACAAGAACAACGAATTGCCCGCCAACAGTTGCGTCGAGTAATCAACTATGCAGAATCAACCGATTGCCGTCGTACAATCCAGTTAAGTTATTTTGGCGATTCATTCCCAGGAAACTGCGGTACTTGCGATAACTGTTGCAACCAAAAACCCGTAGAAGATTGGACGATTGAGGCAATGAAATTTCTTTCTTGCGTCGCCCGCTGCCAAGAAAAATTTGGCATGAATCACATTATTGACGTGCTGCGCGGTTCAAAAAATCAAAAAATATTGCAATACCAGCACCACCAACTTTCTACTTACGGAATTGGCAAAGATAGAAGTGCTGATGAATGGAAAAAATTGAGTCGTTCGCTGTTAAATCAAGGTTTTTTAGACGAAAAAACAGACGGTTTCCCCATTTTGAAACTGAATGAAAAAAGTTGGGAAATTATGAAACGTCAGCGCACCGTTGAAATCGCCATTGAACCGCAGCGGGAAGTACAAGGAAAAGTTCGTTCTTTGGCAGTAGAAGTAGAAGCTTTGTTTACCATACTGCGGACGCTACGCAAGCAAATTGCCGACGAACAATTTGTGCCACCTTACGTAGTTTTTGCGGATAAAAGCTTGCGAGACATGGCAGAAAAACGCCCGCAAAATCTCACAGAATTCGAGGAAGTTTACGGCGTTGGTAGCAACAAGCGAGATAAGTACGGCAAAGTTTTCTTGGAGGCAATACGCACTTTTTGCCAAGAACAAGGATTGCCAAGTGGTGCGGCATCTTCTGCGGCAGCGAATCTTCCCAATCTTGCTAACGTTGCGTCTTATTCGCAGATGCAAACCTGGGAATTATACCGACAAGGTTTGACTGTTCAAGGAATAGCTAATGCGCGGGGTATGAACCCTAATACTATTTCTGGGCATCTGATAGAATTGATGGAAATGGGCAGGGAAGTTGATATAAATTTGTTGGTGGAACCGGAACGCCAGCAGGCGATAGTGTACGCAATTGAAGTTATGGGAGATGAGAAACTCAGAGCCATTTATGATTTTTTAGAAGAACGTTATACGTTTGAAGAGATTAAGTTTGTGCGCGCTTGGTGGCGGCAAAATTATGTAGGTTTTTAACCGCCGATATATGCAGATGAACGATGATGGACGCAGATAATTGATGGGAGGAAGGAAAAATGAGAATAAAAAAGTAGCTTGTGGGGATAATATATTAGAGGGGCGTTTTGAAGCGATATATTTTTTCCATTTGGGTTTGCTACCTGGCATATATGGCGTTGGCAAAACTCAAATTTCAAAAGTAATTTTAAGAGCGCTATAAGTCAGTAAGCTTGGGTTAGCTAATCGTCTCATTATTTGCTATGCTTCGCGCAGTCGCGAGGGTACTAAAAAACCCGGAAGCAATCGCCGAGACTTTCTTCTGTTCTCAATTTTAGTGAGTGGCGAGGGCTATAAATTACCTTTTTAACTGAACTTTATTGAGCTATAAGTACCTCGTAAAACCACTTTTTATCTAAGTAGTAGAGTGCGTGAGAGGTAGCAATATTTAAATCCACACGCATGAGACTATTTACACTCACGCCCCGCCCAAAAGAGTGAATAATATTGATGCAGTTGGATACGATATTAGGTCTCTCTGTTCACCCAGAAGTTCCCTAAATTTTAGCATTGTATTTGGTTGCGGCAAAATTATAGCCATCCTAAATCATTTGTGAATTTCTTACTCCCTCCCCTTGATAAGGGGAGGGTTGGGGTGGGGTCAAAAAATTACGACTCATTTAGAATTGTTATATATCGGTTTTTGAGGGCAAGAAATTAAGTTTCTACACTTTAGAAGTGTACAATAAATGGTTGACTTCGTTAGCCAGCCATTCGTTAAACAGATTATGCAATATTTCTTGATACCGTTCAGGAGTTAATTCGGCCGGGAGAAACTTTTCAACCATGAACAAATGATATCCTAGCTCTGTTTCAATTGGACGAATCACTTCTCCGGGTTTAGCGCTAAATACGGCGACGGCTATGTCTGGTTTTAAACCCCACCGATAAACCTTGCCTTCGCAACCGCATATATGCCGACGATTTTCGTCAATATCGTAAAGATGAGCAGCATCAAAAAAGCTGATTTCTCCTTCTTGAATTTGATAAAATAGTTCCTGAGCAAGCTGGCGGTTGGCAACAATTATTTGATAAAGAATTATTTGGTCGAATTGCAGTTTGTTTTGAACAAAAATCTTTTCTACTTCTTTGCTAAACAAGTGTTCGGCTAGTTTTTGGCTGAGGAGCCGATCGCAAATCCCGGCTTCTAAATCTTCTACAGAAATCATCTGATCGACCAGCCAAGCAATCGTGTCCGCCGCTTTCTCCAAACGCTTCTCGCGGCGGAGTTGGTCGCCCACAGCTTGAATTTCGTCGGGAGTCACAGTTAACCCCCGTTCCCGGGCGGCTTTCTCAATAACTTTTTTCTGCAAAACCTTTTGACTAAATGTTTTTAATTGCATCTCTTGTCTGAGTTGTTCGATGATTTCACTTGCTTCAATCAAGGGTCCGTAAAAGTCCTTCATGTTTCTCTCTCAACCTATATAACTTTATTAACTTCATCCCCCGATGCTTCCTGCGGGGTAGTTGGGGTTAAGGGTTAACGGTTAGCTACAAGATGTTATTTGGCAAACTAATAAAATCAGCATTGCTCAAAGTTGTTGCACCCGCGGCGTTAACTGTTCCCAAAACAACAGCTAAAATTCGATCGCCATTATTTGAACTAAACTTGAGCAGAGTCGCGTCTGTCGTACCGTCACCATCCGTATCAAACGCGACGAGTGTCAAGTCTGTTACCGAAATTCCCCCTATCAGCCCAATTCGATCGCCTTGAGCAGGATTAAAATCAACGACTCGATCGCCTAACAATGGATTAGCTGCTGCACTCGCTGTTTCGGGTTGAAATGCAAAGGTATCAGCGCCGCTACCTCCAATCAATGTATCGGTGCCGAAGTCGCCGCAAAGAAAATCGTCGCCGTTGCCGCCAATTAGCAAATCTTGACCTTTCCCTCCCCGCAAAGTGTCGTTTCCATCGCCTCCATCGATCGCATCATCACCTCTGTTAGCTTGGACAATATCGTCGCCGCTTCCTGCAAAAATTCGATCACTCCCGCTATCGCCAGTAATCACATCGCTGTCGTTGGTGCCCAGCCAATATCCGTCGCCGTTGCTGTCGATCGTACTCTCGTCGCCAGTACCCGTACTGTCTGGAGAGAAATTAGAAGGACTTGAATTGCTAGAAGTGCCACCAGTCACGGGGGTGAACGTTGAACCGTCATTATTTGACGGTGTGGGTGTTGGCGCTGTGGGTGTTGGCGCTGTGGCGTTAGTAGTTGGGGGCGCCACTGTAGAAGCACTCGCTATCGCGCTGCCACTGCTAGATGTAGCCCCAACAGCGTAAGCAGTCTCACTACTTGTACTGCTTCCCATCGGGGAACTTGCTGTCGCGCTGCTGGTACTGCCTGCACCGCTGTTATCTACAAAGGCACTAGATGTGCTGGAACTACTGCTGCTGCCCGCACCAGGGTTATTCGCCACCGAATTCAAGGTGTTTAAACTATTGCTGTTTCCAACAATATTATTTAAGGGCTCAGGAGCTAATGAATCGAATGGAGGCATCGCGATTTATCTCCTTTTACTTGTCTGTAAAGACGAAAATCACTTGCACGAGCGCCGACATTGCGAATCTCAATGAATGCCAATGTAGGATTTTAAAGAGTGTGAAACAATTGCTTTTGACTTCAGACTAAAGACTGAAATGTTTTTAATAAATGAACCTTGGTGCATCCAGAAAATAGGACAGGAAAAAATTGTTACCAATACCAATCTGGGCGATCGGTACTGATTGCCAATGGCATTTGATTTAGCCATCACCATCACTCTCAAAAGGCTTGTATAAATTTAAACTGCACCTTCCTTGCACTCGCCCGTACTCAAAAAGTATTAAGGCGGACTGCTAAAGATGAGCAAAAACCGTGTTTTATTGCGATTTACCTCAATATATCTGGACTAATTAGAGGTATGTTGCCAATTTGGCAGATTTGTTTGAAATTATAAGACTTACGCAAATTTTCAATTTTTACACTCTTTGTATCCGGGCGCAGGCTTGCTGGTGTTGAGGCCCGATCGACACACCGCTGCTCCCGTTCCTGAATTGTGATTAACAGAGCGGGGTTTGGCAGCAGTTTGAGGACTGTGGTTGAGCGGATGGGAGGGGACTTGGAACGGCAGTTGGAGGGGCTTGCATCAGCCGGGAAGGCGACGGATTTAGCCGATTTGAATACGATCGCGATCGAATGGATGCGGAGTCCTGGCAGGTGCAGGGCGATCGCGATCGCCCTGCACCTGCCATGATGCGGAAGTAATTAGAATTGGCATTCAGCGAGTTGGGGCGATCGGCTCTTTCCTCGGCCAGAAACCGCTCGTACCCGTGATGCAGTGGTCAATCATTAAAAGCTAAAAAGGTCTTAAGCCTTTACTACAAGCCATCACAGTTAGTGTGGCAAGTCCATCGCCTTTACAGTAACCGTCTCAAAAGCATAGTTTGCTCCTGTTCCTGATTTACTTTTTACTTTCACTTTATCAAAGCCTGCGTAGTAAACATCAACACCAGCTAGAGGATCAGTGCCCATCGCTATAGCTGTTCCCGTACCCGTTGCTTTCGTAACTTTGCCTTGGTTTCTAAAAATAATGTCTATAGCAGTCAAAGTGTTTCCACTGTCTACTGATGAAAAGGCATCTAATCCCAATGCAGCACCACCTAAAATCAACTTGTTTTCTGCAACATTTTCGATGTAGGACAAATCATATATCAACATAAGGTTCCTCCTTTGTAAACTAATCAAAACTCATTTGTGGACTAAGCAGGTATGGGAGTTTTTCGCTCGCAGGTACTTGCAGTTTGATATTCACCTTGTTCTTGCAGCACCAGATCCAAATTATAGTGAGCCTCTGCTAAATCTGGTTTCATAGATATGGACTGGCGATAGTAGGCGATCGCTGTTTTTAAATCGCCTACTTGTTTACATTTCGAGCCTAAATCATTGTTCATTGCCGCGTAATGACCTTGTTTCTCTAAGGAGAGCTTTCCTTGAGCATGAAGTGCATTGGCTAAGTTAACCTCAGCTTCAACGCAATCAGGCTTTAGTTCTAGTGCTTTTTGATAGTAGGCGATCGCATCTTCCCATTTGCCTTGCTGCTGTAGAGCATAGCCAAGGTTATTGTATGCGGCGATCGCATCAGGCTGTAGAGCTAAGACTTGATGATAGGTTTCTATCGCCTCGGATAACCGATCTTGAGTTTGATATAAATTCCCCAAACCAAATAAAGCCTTGATAGAGTTTGGCTGCACCTGAAGCAGGTTTTTCAGTAAATTTTCTGCAGTTTGGTACTCGCCTTTTTGCCTCATCAACACCCCCAGTCCATAGAGTGCTTCTGGGTGATTTGATTGAGCTTTCAGAATCTCATGGTATCGCTGCTCAGCTTTGGTGAGTCGGTTCAATCGATGATCTCGAACAGCGAGCTGAAGTGCTAAAGAAATAAGATCCCTAACATCCTGTTGTCTTTTCTGACCATTCTTGTATGTGGCTACGATATGCTGAATGTGGCGATCTTTAGCTCCAAAAGAATACTTATATTCCTCATTGCCCGTTAAAAAGTCGTACACTTTAAATCCATTTTGAATCGCGTATCGGAGCGCATCAGCATGGAGGATAAGCCCAGGTGGAGGATTTTTAAAGGTTTGATCGCGACCTGTAATCACAAATAGCATGGATTTTTGCTGAAAATCCACAAAGTTGGCGATCGCCCCTAAAGGTCTGTCTCCTTTCCACAGAACCGAAAGATACAGACAGTTATTTTCAAAACAATGACGTAAAATAAGGCGATTGTAACCCAAAATTACCTCACAGGTATCTCCTTTTTGCTTTTTCCATCTGGACTCCCAGAATTTGAGTAGTATCTCAATATGAGATTCCAAATTGTCTGCGTCAACTTGGGTGATATAAAACTCGTTAGAGCTGTCAACTTGCCTTAAAAAGCGTCTTATTTTTTGGCGAGTATTGACACCGACGTAGTTTTGCAGATATTGCTCCCAGTCATCTGGTAATGAAACATAAGGAGCAAGATAAATATCGGGTTCTTCTTCATTCACACTTTGAATGCGGAGTTGACGGAGTTCAAAACTATCGGCAGAGAAATTACTCAAGAATAGAGACATCCGTGTATCTGTTTCTAGAATACTTTTTATATTGAAACTCGACCATACTAACTTTTGCTGGATGTAAGCAGCAAAAGCAGGAATTACTTCTGCTTCATAACCAGGCAGACAAATAAGTCCTGTGTAATCTGCCATGCTATTTCCGGCCATGCAGATTTCAGTTTCAAAGCCGCCTCCATCCTGGTGGGTTAATAAAATTTTTAGAGGAAAAAAAGCCACATAGGATGAATCATGGGTATCTGGTTTTGCAGCTAATATGAACCACGGCTCATACACCATCTGCAACCATCCAGATAACCAAATCCAGGATAGGAAGAACTGAGCCTGATGATCAGCAGCGTATACAGAATTCCAATTTTCTCTAATTTTATTAAATGTTTCAAAATTATCAATTTTCTCAATCTGCATATGATTTTTTCCCTCACCAATTATACTTCCCATATTTGTCGATTAAGACTAGATTCTTCTAATCCTCCTGAGAGGATGTCTAACAAGTATCTTGTGCAACATTAAAATCGCAGTATCGATCATCTTCCTATCGGGTGAGACTATTAACGCCCAAAAAATGAAATAGAAGTACTGCGAATTGTAGATGAAGCACTTTGGTTTCCAGTCCTTGCATAGGCTGTGGCTGTTGCATTGGCTCTACTATACTCAAGACTACCCAAGTCTTTAACCGTTGTGTTGGTTACAGCATTTGTATAAGTTTGATTACCAATGGCAACTCCACCTCCAACAGCGATCGCATATCCAGGCTCTGCTTTTGTTGTGGCGAATGTATCCGCGTAAACATTGCCACCACCTACTATAACTGTGCTTTCGTTAATGGGTTCTAAATAACTTAAGTCAGAGATAATTAAGCAATATTTCATGGCAGTATCACGAAAAGTTTTTAGCAGACAAAATTCATTATTAAATTGAAGATATACTAGAGTAACTAGATGTTGATGAAGTGCTGCTAAAACTAGATGAAGAAGAACTACTAGAACTCGATTTGGCGTAACTGCTGGAGCTATTAGATGAAACCTTTACAGAAACGCTTTGACTAATTTCACCTCGATCATCGCCAGATGCTTCGACTACGCTTTTCGCCTCAGCAATAACTTTACCATCGGGTGAGACTAGGCGTTTGACAACAACTTTATAGTCAGTCATGAGTTTAACACCAATTTTTGTTGATTATAAAATTGGATAAATCCTAAATTTGTGAGTCGTAGATGGTAATTACCTACGGCTTCATTTAACACAAGATTTTGTCAGTTAATTACTTGTCTAAAAGCCAATTAATCAACTACGTAAATCATCTAAGTAAGGCGGTCAGAATCAACCTGACTCTGTAATAAAACCTCAAGTCTCTGTATTAAGTTATTAGTAGGGCTTGAACTCTGAAGCCCTACTACAAACCAGATAGTTAGAATTGTTTCTGCCCACCTACTTATTCCAATTACCAAGTGACTTGATGAATTGGAGTTATATGCTAGCTAGCAGCCGAAAATCCAGTGGAGGCAGAATACTTACCTTCTACAACAGTAGTAAAGATTTGGGTGGAGGTATTTTTCCCAAAAGCTTCAGATTGAGCTGTCGCTAGATTGCCCTTAACGTCAACATATTGCGTGTAAATCTTGTCAACGTCAAAGCGTTCCTTAACATTGAGGTTGGCATAAACATTGGAGTTGAGTTTGCCGAAAAAGATACCACCAACTACAGCAGAAGTTTCAGCAGTTTCCAAGTAATTCAGGTCGGAAATAATCATGGCTTTTTTCCTTGTTGTTTGTGATTTATTTGCTAGAAGCAACCTTTGGTTGTTCTGTATGAATTGGAGTTCTATGCTAGCTAGCAGCCGAAAATCCAGTGGAGGCAGAATACTTACCTTCTACAACAGTAGTAAAGATTTGGGTGGAG
>NZ_JAUBQB010000094.1:15644-23605 GCF_036701035.1 Microcoleus sp. Pol7_B2
TTCCAAGTAATTCAGGTCGGAAATAATCATGGCTTTTTTCCTTGTTGTTTGTGATTTATTTGCTAGAAGCAACCTTTAGTTGTTCTGTATTTAATATAGCTAGGCTAATCAGACCTGTGTTGCCATTTTGGCAGATTATTTTTGACAGGCACTGAAAACGAAAAAGGGAGGCTACTCAATCAAATTGAGTAAGACTGGCATTGCCTAAACAGAGGGCTAACTGTATTAAAATCGATCGCAAAGAAGTATAAATCCACAATAGCTAAAATCGGGTTTCTGAGTATAAAGTAATTAATTTGGCTAAGGTTGCCATTTTGGCAGATTTATTGAAAGCGCGGATTTTTGATACTCAAAAACCCGATCGCCCGCGGTGAGTCAACCAAAAAACAGGTACACCCAACGCCCGCAATCGGGTTGTCGGTCTATTGACTAAATTACTTACCCGCCCAATTAGACAAGCGCGTCTTAAATCCAGCAAAAAATCCTTGACTGGGAATTGGCAAACACTCAACCTTCTGCATCGCGAGATATTGCCCTTCCTTGACTTCAAGTCCAAAACCTCTGGTATCTGAGTGCAACTCGCTAAAAGCCTCAGTTACATAACCCCCTCCAACTCCGGCTCGTTTTTCCCTCACCACCTCCAGATGATCTAAATCAGCAATTTTGCCCAATGCAGACTTAGTTTCCGATTTACTCGACTTGCTGATTTGACTGTTTTCCTTAAGCAAGCGGTTGGAAGTACGGTAAGGGATATAGTCGAGAGGGTTGTAACCCGTGCACCGCAAAAGTAAAAAACAAGCCCAAGAATACTTTCCTGCCAGAATCGCTGAAATTATCTCATCCAATTGTTCGGGTTTGATTCCAACTTGGGAATGATTGGCAGAATGGTGGAATTGGGAAGTCATTATTTTATCCTGTTTTGTGTATAAAGAGTGACAAAGGACAACAACCACTTAACTAAGTTCTACAAACTCATGCCGCCCTTTTGTAGCTGCTTGAGAGGGTCAAGCAAAATGTCGGCTATGCTGCGCTGGCGAATGACAATTTCCGCAGTAGCTGTTTGGCCAGCTTTGAGTTTCCAGGTTTGATTTTTGGCTTTCACTGAGTCTCGATCGATACTCACTTCCACCCGGTAAAAAACACCCAATCGCTCGTCTGTTTTGGCATCGGGCGAAATAGATAAAACTTTTCCCGGAATGACGCCGTAATTTTGATAAGGAAAAGCATCGAATTTGACTTGCACCGGCATTCCGGTTTTGACAAATCCCGCTTCTCGGTTCGGCAAATTCACTTCCAGCACTAGCGGAGCCTGATTCGGAGTCATTTCTGCAATAGTTTGGCCCGGTTGAACTACTTCGCCAGTGTTGTGAATGTTGAGTGCGGAAATGACTCCGCTGACGGGTGCGTAGAGAAATCTTTGTTTGAGCTTATTTTTTGCTTGATCGAGCAGGGTTTGGGTTTCGGCAATTTTGGATTTGACTTGATTTAATTGCATTTCCAACTGCTGAATTTTTTGCTCTTTTTCTAACTGCGTTTGGCGCGCTGCGGCTTGTTTGCTGGCGGCTTCGGCTTGCAGTCGATCGACTTCTGCCAGTTGTTGGGCTAATTCACCTTGGGTTCTAGAAAGGGCGCTAGTTCGATCGCGCAAATTTTGCTCGACTTCAAACAACCTTTCCTTAACCCCAGTTGCATCAGACAGTTGACTCCTGATCGCAGCACTTTGCCTATCGCGAACGGTTTGCTCGACTTCAAAGGCGCGATCGTCAGCCTGAGTTGTCTCCCCCAACTGGCTTCTAATCACCGCATTTTCGCTTTCTCGCAGAGCTTCCTCAGCTTGAAACAATACGTCTTTTGACAGTGCACCTTCATCTACCAAAGGTTTGAGACGCGCGATCCGCTCTTTGTGAGCCGCTACTTTTGCTTGCAATTGCACCAGCAATTCTTGAGTCTTGCGTTGCAATGGTTTCACCTGATCGCGCCGCCCTTGCTGCGAGTTAATATCTGTTTTCAGTTGCGAGAGCAAGTCTTGCACATTCTTTTCCAGAGGTTTGAGCTGTTGCTTGCGCGCTTGCTGAGATACTAAATCTGCTTGCAATTGCTCGATTTGAGACTGCGTGGTGGCCGCTGAAGCGCGAGCACGGGCGATCGCAGCTTCAGCCCCCCGCTGGTCTGCAGCAGCAATAGCTTGGCTCGCTTCAACTTCCAGTCGAGTTCTCTCGATCGAACTCATCTCTTGCATCAATTGAATCCGATAAGCGTCCAGAATTTTCTCAAGACGCTCCACCTCGCTCTGGGCATTCGCCGGGTCTAATTCGGCCAATAATTGTCCAGCTTTGATTTTTTGGCCTTCTTTGATAGCGAGGTTAATAATTTTTCCCGTATCCGTCGGGTGAATTTTGTAAACAGCGCCTTTGGGAACTAATTTGCCCTGAGCATGACCAACCTCGTCAATTTTTCCCAAAGTTGCCCACGCTCCAAAAGCTACGGAAAAAACCATTCCTCCTAATATCAAACGCTGCGGAAAAGATACTGGTGGCTGGTCGAGTACCGAGTGCAAAGAAGTAGACCAATTATTCGCATCAGGCTGCCGTAACTGTAATTTGGCAATATTGATACCGTCATGAGTTTGAGAAGAGCGATTTTTAGATTCGACAACTTCTAAAGAGCGGTCTTTTTTTCTGGGTTCGTTTTCTTGCCTAGAAGCTACGCCTCCATAGACTTCACCTATTTCGTTAGGAGCGTGGCCTAATTCTTTCTCATCTTGTGAAAACATTGTATTTCCTCCCAGTTAGTCTGTATGCCTGTTGGCTGTTGGCAGTTGTTAGGAGCTATAAGTCAGGAGTCAGAAGTCAGGAGTAAGTGAAAATTATTTTTAGTTTTGTGTAGGTTGCTAATCACTAATGACCAATGACTAATGACTAATAACTAATGACTAATGACTTAAATATCGAGTTGTTGCTGAGCGAGGTGATAGTAAAGTCCGCGTTCAGCCATCAATTCCTCGTGGTTGCCTTGTTCGGCTAAAATGCCTTTGTCTAGAACCAAAATTCGATCGGCATTACGCACCGTAGACAACCGATGAGCGATAATAAACGCAGTGCGATCGCGACTAATGCGGGCGAGATTTTGCTGAAACCTGCGCTCAGATTCGGTATCCAGTGAAGAAGTTGCTTCATCCAGAACCAAAATCCGGGGATCGCCCAAAAGAGCGCGGGCGATCGCAATTCGTTGTCGCTGGCCCCCAGACAAACTCGTTCCCCTTTCCCCCACAGGAGTTTGATAACCCAGCGGCATATCTTGAATAAAAGCGTGAGCTTCTGCTAGCTTCGCCACTTCTATCGCCTGTTCCAAGCTTGCAGAAGCCACATCGTTTCCGTTTTTATACAGCGTAATATTTTCCAAAATCGTTCCCGAAAACAAGAAACAATCTTGCGGGACAACACCCAACTGAACTCGCAGCGACTGCAAAGAAATATGCCTAATATCGTGGCCGTCAATTGTCAGTCGCCCTTTTTCTGGATAATAGAAACCTTGCAGCAGCTTTACCAAAGTGCTCTTACCGGAACCGCTGCGGCCGACAATTGCCACAGTTTCTCCAGCTTGCACCTCAAAGGAAAGATTTTGCAGCGTATTGCGTTCCTCATCCTGAGAATAACGGAAAGAAACATTGTCAAACTTGACGTTTCCCTGAAGGCGAGGCAGCACCAGCATTGGCTTGTAAGGGCTTTCTTCAGGTTGGGCAGAGAATACATCATCCAAACGCTCGATCGAAACGAGCACTTCTTGAAACTCATCCCAAAGTCCCACCACTGAAAGCACAGGAGAAATCACGCTCCCAATCATCATATTAAAAGCAACAAATTGACCGATTGTCAACTCGTCTTGAATCACCAGCATTGCCCCGTACCACAGCAAAGCCGTACTCCCCAAAGTATTAATCCCACCCCCAATCACCTGCAAAGAATTCGCCAACTTCTGCCCGCGAAATTTAGCATTAATCATGCAGGTTAATTGGTCTTCCCAGCGCCAGCGCATTTCTCGCTCAGCAGCCGTTGCCTTAACCGTCGCCACCCCAGTAATCATTTCCACCAAAGATGAATTTTGCTTGGCACTTTCGGTAAAAATCTCCCGGGACACTTTTCGCAGAAAGGGAGTTGCGACTAAAGTCAAAATCACGATCGGCGGAATCAACGCCAGCACCAACAACGCCAGACGCCAGTTATAGTAAACCATCAGTCCGATGTAAACTACAGCCATCAAAGCATCCAACCAAGCCGTAATAGCTTGGCGAGTCAAAAATGCCTGAATTTTTTGATTTTCCTGAACCCGCGTCAAGATATCGCCCACCTGACGAGATTCAAAAAACTTGATCGGCAAACTGAGAGTGTGACTGATAAAGCCGCTAATTAAAGTCAGGTCAATGCGGTTCGACAAATAATCCAGCAAATACTGTCTCGTTGCACCCAACAGCGTTCGCCAAACACTAAACAGCAGCAGTCCGAGCGCAAAAACGTGCAGAGTTACTATGCTTTTGCTGACAACCACTTGGTCTAGAATTATTTGGGTAAATAGGGGAGTAACTAGACCAAATATTTGGAGCAACAAGGAGAGGATGAGAATTTGGGCGATTGCAGCGCGGTAGGGCCAGACTATGCCAACAAAATCTTTAATTTTAATGCCTTGATGTTCGGCACTGTGATTGCGGTATAGTTCCGCTGTCGGGTCTAAAATTAGGGCGTACCCAGTCCAATTTTCGGTAAAATTTTTAATGCTCATCCACCGCTTGCCAGCCGCCGGATCTGCCACTAAAACCTGTTGATTTTTAAAGCGGTAAACTGCCACGTAGTGATTGCCTTGCCAGTGAGCAATCCAGGGATTTTGATTCCGCAACGGAGTTAAAGAAGCTCGCACGGGACGGGTTTGAAATCCCATCCTTTCCGCTGCTTTTGCCAGACTTTTGAGCGACGCGCCACTGCGGCCGATTTCTGCCAATTCCCGCAAGTAATTTAGGCTGAATTTTTTACCCCAATATTCGCTAATCATGGCTAAGCAAGTAGCTCCACAATCTGCTGAGCTCTGTTGTTGAATGAATGGGTGTCTGCTGCTCAACCAGCGCCGCTGCTGTGGTTTGGGAAAGCTGATGATTCCGGTTGCGGGTTTTTGCTGAGCAACTGCGGTTAATTTTGATGGCTCGGTTGGTGAGGTTGAGCTAGCATCTTGGGGCGGCGTTACTAAGCTTAAAATTGGAGGTTTGCGGATGATTTTAGGGCGGTAATTACTTTCGGAATTAATTGTGGCGTTGGCGATTTGCCACTGTTCGCTGCTAAGCTGGTAAATTAGCAGGTCTGTTACCGCTATCCAGTCGCTCTTTACGTCTGAATGTTCCCACTTACTGCCGAGAATTGGCGGTGCTTGACCTTGAATTTGACCCCTGCGGAGCCAAAAATGATTGTTGGAGTTTTGGCAATGCTCAGCGAGGGAAACTCCGGCAGGAATTCGGCTTTCTTCTATGTAAGGAAGTAAGTGCGGCCACAGAAGCTGTTGTTGATGGGGAGCGAGCGATCGCAAATCTGTTTGTGTTTTGAAAAATATTAACCGCTGTCGCTCTTGAAATTCTTGCTGCAAATGCTGTTGCAGTTGCGGGAATTCCTCTAAAATAACCTGCAAGGTGGTGGCCGCTATTCGACCGATTTGGCAAGTGTCGGCTGCAATTACCCTGTAAGGCAATCCGCTGTCTATAAATCGGTCATCTGTCCCAAATATTGCTCCGACTTCCAGTACAACCGCCGAAATCTCCTGCTGTTGAGAGGCTTCTACCGCTAGTAGCCTGACTCTTCCCTCGCAAACTAAATAAAAATTGCGATCGCTCTGTTCTTTTTCAATGAAATTGTTGCTATCTGATGTTTGATATTGAGTGATTTCATCTCCGAGCTGAAACTCACAAATTTCACAGGCTGTATTTAATTTCGTCATTAATGTCGGTTCTGCACCGACTTCCTCGAAAATTTTCTGAATAGCCGGAAAATTTTCCAAGGCTTCTCTGGTTTTAAAAATGTGATTTTCAACGCCTAATTTTTTTTTCATAACTTACCCTGTTAAAAAAAAGAAACATTTTTTTTTGAATTACAACTAACCCGGTTATGAGCAATTTTTATTGGTTTAGTTGCAACCTAGTTGGCTTAAAAACTGTTTGTCGATATGTCCGACGACTACCCCTTAGTTACGACATCCCTTCAACGCCTTTAGGATATATAAAATTGCGTTTTTTCAGGATTGTGTGGTGATTACGTAAGTGTGGTTTTGGTTGGCTCCCAGTTTAACTTACAGAATCGTGATTTTGGCTACCTATAAGGGCAATCTTTACCGAATCTTTATAAACCTACCGTACTATTACGGATAATTATGAAGATTCTGTGAAGCTGGGGCAGGCAAATGTTGTGCCCGGTATACGTATATCTACGTAAAAATTTCCCTTCAGGATGCAAAAAACCATCAATTTTCGGCGCTTGTTTGTGAAGTCCAGGGCCCGATCGTGGTAAAGAAAAATTGATTGCTGTTAGTTTGTAGCAGCAATTCAAGCAATTAATTTACCATCTAATCTGGCTATGTGACCCAGGCTAAAAGCAGCTCAATCCTGCTTGACATAAGGACTCAGAGGAATCTAATGTAGAGTCAATGAAACAAGAAGGGAAAACTCTAATCATATAATTGTTGTCCACACCCGTCCGCTTCATTTTTGGTCCGAGACTACGTTTGTAAGCCGATTCGCGATTGAGGGCATTGAGAGCAATGCGCCGGAGGAGAGAAAAATTATGGGGACTGTGGAAAGAGCGAATGCCGCAAGAATCTTCTGCAAAAGTACAATAAACCTGTCCAGTGAGCCTGGTTTTCCATCCCCGAATCTTTTTGGATAGCTCGACCTAAAAGTTGAGCATCACTGTGTAAACAAATCAGATAAAACTGAACTTCACGGGTAGCTTGATTCCAAAGATGACGCATCCGGACAACCATAACAACACTCTGAAGTCCTGCCCATAGTCGAGGCTGGTAAAGAACTACAATGGCAGCAACTGGATCAGACCAGACTTGACGAATTTTCGTGCGATAATGTCTGTGAGTTGATGTTTCTTAGTCCGCTCTATTATTCGGTATTTGAACTCTCCAAAATACTCCACTAAGCTCTCTTGAAGAGATCCAATTAAGGCTACTTTGGTAGGCTTTTTATGAGCAAGAAAACTTTTCTTGGTCTCGGCAGATTGAGTATCAAATCCTTCCGACATAAAACTTAATTTTTTGAGTTTTCCAACGGCCGTATTGGTGTTATCACACTTATCTTGCTCTGATGTCAAGTTCATATTATACCATATCACTTATGCTGATATTGTTTGATTTGTAAAGTTCATACTATACCAAATTAGATGACCTTACCCGGGGTATGTAACGAATTAAAGTAAAGTGGAAAATTCTGCTGTTGATAACGGCCTTTCATTTGGCGGTGACTTATGTGAGGGCCCCTACCCATCACTATCCCTACCCATCACTATGGGTCTAAACCCCGATTAAAAGTATCCGTTTCTCTGCTTAACGAATTTTGTGCGATCGCACTCAGTGTATTTGTTCTCCAAAAGCATGAAAGACTGTAGAATCCATCCAACAACCAACTACTGCAAATGTCAGCGTCTCATCCGCCAACATCTTCTGTGCCACTGTCCCTGGAACAAGTGCTAAAACATTTTTTTGGCTATGACTCTTTGAACTCGGGGCAGCAGGAAATTGTCGAAGCTGCTTTACAAAAACGGGATATGATGATTGTCATGCCGACGGGTAGTGGCAATTCTTTGTATTTTCAATTACCGACACTGTTGAAACCGGGATTGAGAGAAATATTACAGCACTTCCGGATGTTATGAGGTACAGTAGCAGCAATTAGCAAACCAGTTTTTGAGATGTTTGGGATTCAT